>CACZXN010000001.1 GCA_902785075.1 uncultured Bacteroidales bacterium
ATTAAGTATTAAATTTCAGTTTTTACTGTAAAAATGAAAAATCAAGATGTCCAAAGTTATAAGTTATAAGTTATAAGTTCATGGAAAGTATTTTTGAATTGTTTGGCAGGATAAAAGATTTGTCGTATTTATGAAATAAAAAACAGAAAACAAGACTCATGTGAAGAAGGAATTCTGTCATTCAATTTGGGAATTTCATCGATGAAATGGGGGAAAATAACGGAAATACACAAAAATTAGCACATAATAATGTAGCAAATACATCACATTAATGTGTTGTATATCTTTCGTAATATTACAAATTCCTCCACTATTGATACACTCCTCCAGAGTAGTTTCAAGGTTCAAGAACCCCGTAGGGGTGACAGAACAAAGGATAGGGTGTCAACCCTATCGTAACAACCAACCCACCATCTCAAAGCTCTGTAAGTGCGACATAATATTTCGCCCCTACAGGGCGATGGGTGTGGTGTTTAAACCGAAATAGGGCTTCCGCCCTATCCTATATTATTCCGCCCCTTCAGGGCTGGGTAAACCTAGAAACCAAGACCCCCTCTAGCTCCCCCTCTACGACCTCTACCGCGAGCTGGCTCGCACTACAACGGGTTCGCACGTCAACATCTACAACCATCAACAATACGGTTCGGTTTATGAAGAAACCATGCAAGAGTATTTCCCACAATAAACAACAAATGGTAGATGCTGCATACATATCATATTTCAACGTCTGGAATGTATGAATAGAAAAAGGAGAGCTTCGGCTCTCCTTTTCTTTAGCTTCAGCTCTCCTTTCTTTAATGATTTATTGTTTCCGTTGTTGGGTCAACTCGACTCCGCATCCTCCGCATTCGGCTCCGATGGGTGGATTTTGCTTTACAATGGAGATGGATACTTGATCCACACACTGGAATTGCTGTAGAATGGCTCGGCATATCCGACCACATACATGTTCCATAAGCTTAGAGGGATTTTGCATCTCTTGCTTCACCACATTGAAGACCTTGGAATAGTCAACTGTATCAGAGAGATGATCTGAGAGGGTTGACGACTCATCAAGAACGGTCAGTTGGAGATTGACGGTGTACCAATCTCCAACGATTTGTTCCTGAGGCATAACGCCATGATAGGCGAAGATGCGTATGTCGTGAAGGTTTATCCGCATCGTGAGTGTCCGCAGTTTGTACAGATAAGACATCCTTCTTGATAAACCAACGTTTCCTGTCCACAGTTAGGGCATACTTGTCCTGTTGCTTTGGTTCCATCCTGAACGTATTTCTTGAGGGCACGCTCTACTCCGTTTTTCCAAGTGTTGATACTTTCGCTCTCAAGCTGTAATGAGCCTACGAGTTTGATGACATTGGTAAGTGGCATACGATAACGTAGCACTCCACTGATGAGTTTTGCGTAGTTCCAATACTCTTTGTTGAATCGTGCGGAGAGTCCTTCGATAGTTGTCTTATAGCCTCTTCGGTTTTCGAACTGGAAGTCGTAGCGCTTTACTCCATTTTCATCGAAGTTCTTGATGATATGTCCCTTTGAGACCGTTTTAGGTAGAGCGATACCGTCTTCGTCATCGAGTACACCTGTGAAGATTTCGTATGGATAGCCATCGAGCAACCCGACAAATGCCACCCACTTCTCTTTGTTGTTCTGGAATCGAACGACATCGCATTCAAGACTCTTGGGACGTACCTCCGTAACAATTGGTGGAGGACAGTCGCATTCGCCTTCTTCTTTCTTTTTCTTTGCTGTATCGCTCTTTGCCGATACGAGCACACCACTACGACTTCCGTCGCGATAAACGGTACAGCCCTTGCAACCACTCTTCCATGCTTCGACATAGAGTTGTCCGACAAGTTCCTCGCTCACATCGTTTGGCAGATTGATCGTGACAGAGATGGAATGGTCAACCCATTTCTGGATTGCACCTTGCATCTTAACTTTCTCCATCCAGTTGACATCGTTAGCGGTAGCTTTATAATAAGGTGAGCGCTGCACGAGGGCATCAATTTCCTCTTGAGTGTATTTCTTCTCGGTATCGATATTGTTTACCTTCATCCATGTGAGGAACTTAGGATGATAGACGATATACTCTTCGAACGAGTCGCCTGTTTCATCGACGAAGTCAACATGCACGTTAGGATCGTTGGGATTTACTTTACGACGACGCTTATAAACAGGCATAAATACGGGTTCAATACCTGATGTTGTCTGTGTCATGAGGCTGGTAGTTCCTGTCGGAGCAATGGTGAGGCAGGCAATATTACGACGCCCGTATTTCACCATATCTTCGTAGAGCTGCGCATCTACGCTCTTGATACGGTTGACAAACGGATTATCTTTCTCGCGCTTCGCATCATACACTTCGAAGGCTCCTCGCTCTTTTGCCATATTGACAGAACTACGATAAGCTTCAACAGCTATGGTCTTATGGACTTCGGTTGAAAAATAAGTTGCTTCGGGAGTTCCGTAGGTCAATCCCAACGCTGCCAGCATATCGCCTTCGGCTGTGATACCTACACCCGTACGACGTCCCTGACGGCTCTTATTGTAGATTTTCTCCCATAGTTTACGTTCGCTAGCCTTTATCTCCTCGCTTTCGGGGTCTTGGTCGATTTTCTCTTGAATGAGTCGTATCTTCTCAATCTCAAGGTCAATGATATCATCCATGATGCGCTGAGCATACCCTACATGCTGCTTGAATTTCTCGAAATTGAAATGGGCATTCTTCGTGAAGGGTTCCTCGACGTATGAATAAAGATTGATGGCAAGCAGACGGCAGCTGTCGTAAGGACAGAGTGGAATTTCGCCGCAAGGGTTGGTTGAAATGGTCTTAAAACCTAAGTCGGCATAGCAATCAGGTACGCTCTCACGAATGATGGTGTCCCAGAAGAGCACTCCCGGTTCGGCACTTTTCCAAGCATTATGAACGATTTTCTTCCACAACATGCTGGCATCTATTTCCTTTTGGTAGGTAGGAGTGTCCGAATCGATAGGATATTTTTGCATGTATGCTTCGCCATTGATGGCTGCATTCATAAATTCATCTGTGATACGCACGCTGACATTGGCTCCAGTCACCTTTCCTTCAGTCATCTTGGCATCGATAAATGCCTCTGAATCGGGGTGCTTGATGGATACAGACAGCATGAGGGCACCACGACGCCCTTCCTGTGCCACCTCGCGTGTGGAGTTGCTATAGCGCTCCATAAACGGAACGATACCTGTCGATGTTAATGCAGAATTCTTTACAGGGCTTCCTTTCGGACGGATGTGTGAGAGGTCGTGTCCGACTCCATAACTATCAGCAGGACCATCGAGCCCTATGACAAAGCAGTTGCTGAGCGAAGCTACTTGATAGTTGTTACCAATACCGGTCATCGGACTTCCCGCAGGTACAATATATCGGAAATGGTCGAGAAGGTCAAACACTTGTTGAGCCGACATTGGATTCTGGTATTGGTGTTCGATGCGTGCGATTTCGTTGGCGATACGCCAATGCATGTCGGCTGGCGATTGCTCATAGATGTTGCCAAACGAATCTTTCATCGCATATTTGTTGACCCACACACGTGCAGCCAACTCGTCACCATCAAAATACTTTAACGAGGCAGCGAATGCCTCGTCATAAGAATAGGTGGGTTTTGTATTCATTGTTATATGGTAATTGAGAATAATGTAATCTTATCTGTTACGTTTGATTTCGTCCGACAGATCTTCAAGTTCCTGCCTGAACTCTGTATCGGTTTCTGCCAACCCCTGGATATGGCGAATTGAATGCAGTATGGTTGCATGGGTACGTCCTCCCAAATTGTCACCTATCTGCATATTCGACAAATCTGTCATGGTGCTTGCCAGATAGGCAACCGTCTGGCGTATCTGATTGATGGGCTGACGACGGCTTTGTGAACAAAGTTCGGTCTCAGAGATGCTGTAATGCTTGCATACGCATTTCTTGATGTCGTTGATGGTCAAAGGACGTGTGTCAACCTTGATGTAACGTGGCAACACCTGATCGGCCAACTTCATATTCACTTCGCACTTGTAGATGGTCGAATATGCCATCATGGAGTTGATGATTCCTTCCAAATCCCTGACGCTTCCATTTACCCTCTCTGCTATGTAATTGATGACATTTACAGGGATAGGCAAATCATCTTGCTTCACTTTATAAGAAAGGATTGCACGACACAAAGCTTTTGTCGGCTTCTCGATCTCTGCCTGAAGTCCCCACTTGAACCGTGTAAGCAGTCGTTCTTCCAAACCTACGATGTCAATTGGCGGGCGATCGGCAGTCAATATAATCTGTTTGTTGTTCAGATGCAGATGATTGAAGATGTGGAAGAAGGTTGTCTGTGTCGCCTTGTTTCCCGACCACTCTTGTGTGTCGTCAATAATCAGCACGTCAATCGTCTGATAGAAACTGATGAAATCGTTTACCTTATTCTGGCGCACAGCTGTGGTATATTGAACTTGGAACAGATGTGCCGACAGATAAAGCACTCGGAGTGTTGGATGCTGTTGCTTGATGCCCCAACCTATCGCATTCACCAAGTGGGTCTTTCCACATCCTGAAGGTCCATAGATAAACAGCGGATTGAAAGTTTTAGCAGGATTCTGAGCTATAGCTTCGCCAACACTGCGAGCCAAGCGGTTGCTGTCGCCCTCAATGTAATTAGCAAAAGTATAGTTGACATTCAATCGCGAGTCGAGTTCGCTGGCAGCCATCGTCTGCGTCAGTTCATCGAACGCAGTAGGCATCACCTTCGTTTTGACAGGTTCTTGAATGATTATATTTCCGTCAGATGGTTTGTTGATAGTCTTCGTACCCGCTATCTCCTGGATGTTGTAGCTAAGTTCGACACCCTTTCCAAAAACTCTTGTTATCACCTTATATATTAAATGTATATAGGTCGTCTCAAGATGGTCGAACACAAAGCGGCTGGGAACCGCTATAACGAGTTGCTTTCCGTCGAACGTCTGTGGCTCGATACAAGCAAACCATGTGTCAAACTGCTTTGGAGATATATTGTCTTTGAATATGTCAACACACTCATCCCACAATTCTTTCAACGCTTTCTTCATCGTCTACAGTATTAAGCTATTGTTTTACTTTGTAAGCACATTTCAATTTTTTCGGTCCGATTCTAATTCGGTGATGCAAAGTTACAACCTTTTTTCATAATGACAAAACAAGAAAAAAAAGCGAGGGAAAAACAAGAAAATCGTAAGGGTGTTTATTTCAAAGACTTACACATTTGTAAACCACAAAGCCGACTTTTCACCATGAAAATTGTCCAACTTGTGTATTACAATGGTTTAGAGGGTTTTACTTTTTGAAAACGGATTTTGAATATTGTTAAAAACTCAAATCCACCCCCATATTTCAGTACTTTAGTTTTTTCCAATTTGACTCAACCGGGAACTCCTTATTTTAACGGAATTTAAATAAGGCTATTTTTTCTCTTTCCTTCCGAACACTGAAAAATGCACATATCGCGATGGATGAAGTCGCAAATCTTCCAATAATCGGGAGGCATTATTCATGGTCGAATCGAGGTGATTATAAATGCTTGGATCGTTCATCAACTTACCCAATGAAGAGTTTTGATTCGACAGCTGATTCGTGAACAATTGTAGCTCAGAGACTACCTGGTTGGCACTTTTCAAGGTTGCGTTCGCATTGTCGGCCATTCCAGTCAAATCGATTTCATTCAGTTGTCGGGTCGTGGTTTCGATATTGCTACAGATGGAGTTCGCATGTGTCATCAGCAGAGGAACGTCGTGCCGCATCAGACGATTGACATCATCGGTTGTTGCCTTCAAATTTTTTGAAATATATTCCATGTTGTGAAGCGAGGATGCGAGTGCCGGATCGTTGGTCAGCGTGTTGACTGCCGTAAGAATCGAATCGAGCTTGGGCATCAAGGCTTTGAGCTGTGGAACCATCTCACCGATCGACGACATGAGGTCCCCACCACCTTCGCCGGAAATCGTATCGCCTTTTGCCAGCAAATCACGTGGATTCTCGCCAAGGATGATGTTCATCTTCGGAGCACCAAGCATATCCTTCACGGTTGTGGCATGACTATTTCGAGGGAGCGAAAAGCCTTCATTCAGTTCGACGGCAACAGTCAGCATCTGACGATTGCTGTCATAGGTAATATCCTTCACCACCCCAATGTTCATTCCGTTTGCAATCACTTCACCAGCTTTGGACAAGCCGCCTACATTCTTCATCTCGACATAGTAGATGTTGTCGGAGCTGAACAACTTCAAGCCTTTCATGAATATAATACCCAAATATACGATGACTACTGCGATAATGGCAGTGATGGCTATCTTTATTTCCTTTGACTTCATGTTGATAGATCGTTTGTTTCGAGTTCAAGGTTCTTCAACCATGAGACTCTTACCTTTTATTTCTTTTTACTTTTATTTTTCCACTCATTAATGGCTTCACTGGCATTCACTTTCTGTCCATCTTTGAACGCCACGATAAACGCGTCAGGGAAACGGTCGCTTATCTCGTTTTTCATCTTCACGATTTCGTTGTAGTTGGTTGTGGAACCATAAGTGTACTTATATACATTATCCTCCTTGTACGAGTCGGCCTTCACACCCTTGAATTGGGTGCTACCGGGAACCAGATGTTTGGGTGAGATGAGGAACTGAACCTTGAATACGGGTTGGGAGTTCGACGGCTGCTCTGCAGGAGTTGTCTCTTGAAGAACAACTACTGGTGCAGCTGGCTCTGCAACTACAGGTGCGACTTCCTCCACAGGTTTTTCAACAGGTTCTTCGGCAACTGCTGCATTGTCAATCGCCTCCTTCAGTTCTACGTTGTTCTCGACAATCTGCTTATCGACAGCTTTGGGGTCTATCTTCTCCAACTTGGACATTCGTCCCGTATGCAGCGTCTTATAGCGCGAAATAGCGTTGTAAATACACTTTGCAATCAACGAACGGCCTTCGTCGCTCATCAAGAACAGCTCTTCCTCTGGCGTGGAAATAAAGCCCACTTCGAGGAGTACGGATGGCATATACGTCAGACGTAAGACGGCAAGATTGGCCTGTAACACACCCATATCCTTGCGTCCACCTGTCTTCACCATCTCCTCCTGTGCCAGTTTGGCGAAGTTCACACTCTCCTGCATATCACGATCCTGCATCAGTTCGAACATGATTTCGCTCTCAGGCGAGTTGGGGTTCATGAAACTATATTTCTGAGCGCCATCCGACTCGAACTGAATGACAGAGTTCTCGCGTTTCTCCACCTCCAGATTCGTCTGAGCCGTACGAAGGGTCAACGTATAGGATTGCACCCCCATCGGCCGTCTGCTGGCACTACGTTCAATCGCATTGGTATGTATGCTCACAAACAAGTCTGCTTTCGCTTTGTTAGCAATATCCGCGCGTCCGCTGAGGGTTACGAAAACATCTGTTGAACGCGTATAGAGCACGCTCACATCAGGACAGTTCTGCTGAAGCAGCTTACCCACTTTCAGCGCTATAGCCAGATTGATATCTTTCTCCCTGTTAGTCGTAGGACGTCCTACTGCACCCGCATCATGTCCACCGTGACCAGCATCCAGAACAACCAAGAAAGGTTTGTTCTGAGCTGACATCCCTGTGGATATGCCGACCATCAGCACAACAAAAAGTGTGATAATATATATCGTTCGTCTCATCTCATCTCATATATTTCACTGCAAAGATACAAAAGATTTATGAAAAACAATGCAAGCAACCCTTAAAAAAAGGGAACATACGCCATTATTTTAATAAGGTGTCACTGATTTTGCATGAAGATTCATTATCTTTGCATCCGATAAAGAACCAACAACACCCATCATGAACAAAGAATTGCAACAATTCATCACATCGGAGATTCTGCCGCAATACAATCATTTTGATGCAGCCCACCAGCAAGACCACGCGAAGAAAGTGATGGACGAAAGTATGGCTTTAGCAGCCAACTACGATATTGATACAGATATGGTCTATACGATAGCTGCCTATCACGACCTCGGACTCTGTGAAGGACGTGAGAACCACCACCTGACCTCGGGTAGAATCATGCGGAGCGACCAAAGACTCCTGCGTTGGTTCACTCCGGAACAAATCGAAATCATGGCGCAAGCGGTTGAAGACCATCGTGCCTCAGCCCACCATGCCCCACGTTCGATTTATGGGCGAATCGTAGCCGAAGCCGATCGGAACATTGACATCGACGTCATCATCACCCGCACACTCCAATACGGATTGGCACATTATCCCCAACTGAACAGAGAAGAACATATCCTTCGAGCACTTGATCACTTACACGAGAAGTACAGCCGCAACGGCTATCTCAAGCTATGGATTCCCGGATCGAAAAACGAACGCGAACTGCATCGGCTATGGGATCTAATCGACGACAAAACCGCCATCCGAAAGGCTGTAGAGGACAAGTATTCCCAAATAATCAACGAATAGAAGAATTGAAGTTGAAGTTGACTATTTCCAACAGCCCTGTAAGGGTGAAATAAAACAGGATAGGGCTTCCGCCCTATCCTAAATAATTCCGCCCCGTTGGGGGAGAGAAATCATAAATTCATGTTAGGTTTCTGTTAGGTCTTAGTTACCTCTTAGTTAGGTCTTAGTTACCTCTTTAGAGACCCAAAAACACAACCACAAGTATCTGTAGAGCTATTTTTAGGGCATTTTATGTTAGGTCTTTGCAAATTCCATATTATTCTGCATTTTTCATCGAATCTTACGAGGGATTTGACACACGGTATGTCGAAACGGTCCCACACTGGGACTGAAGTGGTCCCATATTGGGAATCATATGTTCCCATACTGGGAATAAAGCGGTCCCATACTGGGACTAAGAACTAAAAGCCCCTCCCCCTTCGCACTCCCCTAAGGGGAGGGAGGGGAGTAGGAACTGTCAACCGTAAACTGTAAACTAAGTTGTGGGAAACAAAAAAGCTTAGTGAAAATGGCACAAACAGACTTTCTGTGGCAAAAAGACAGCTAAAAGCACATTTTCTTTGACTTTTATTTTGTGGAATGCATAAAATAGTGTAATTTTGCACCGTATTTAAGAACATAGGTATGAAATCTATTAGCATCATCGGCATTATTCTACCACTACGACTTAGTAAGCTCGGAGTGAGAGAGGCTGTGTTTAATAAATAACATATGATGTTTCATAGATAAAAAACGAATAGAATAAGCCTTTCTTGCTCCGAGCGAGAGGGGCTTTTTGTAATAGACCCTTGCCCCTCCCTTTAGGGCGGGGAGTAGGATGAAGGTGGAATATATAATAGAAAATAGTAAATTGTTAAATGGTAAATATAAAGATGGATCGTTTATTGATTTTTGACACAACATTACGTGATGGGGAGCAGGTTCCAGGATGCCAGCTCAACACGGTAGAGAAGATTCAGGTTGCCAAGCAACTGGAGATGTTAGGCGTCGATGTCATCGAGGCAGGATTCCCTATTTCAAGCCCTGGTGACTACAACTCGGTAATAGAAATCTCGAAGGCTGTGACTTGGCCTACCATTTGTGCACTGACTCGTGCTGTCGAGAAGGACATCGATGTAGCAGTGGAGGCTTTGCAGTATGCAAAGCATAAGCGTATTCATACAGGTATCGGCACAAGCGACTCGCACATCAAGTATAAGTTCAACAGCAACCGCGAGGAAATCATCGAGCGTGCTGTAGCTGCCGTGAAGTATGCTCGCAGATTTGTTGACGATGTGGAATTCTATGCTGAGGATGCAGGACGTACAGACAACGAATACCTGGCACGTGTCATCGAGGCTGTTTGCAAGGCAGGTGCAACCGTTTGTAACATCCCCGACACGACTGGTTTCCGTATTCCAAACGAATATCATGAAAAAATTAAGTATCTCTATGAGCATGTCGATGCATTCGCCGCAGGCAAGTCAATTCTGTCAACCCACTGCCATAATGACCTCGGTATGGCTACAGCCAACACCGTAGCTGGTGTGTTGGCTGGAGCACGTCAGGTGGAGGTGACCATCAATGGTATCGGAGAGCGTGCAGGTAACACGTCGCTTGAAGAGGTTGCCATGATTTTCAAGACCCATCCCGACCTCGGTATTGAGACGAATATCAACACCACCAAGATCTATCCTACCAGCCGTATGGTGTCGAGCCTCATGAACATGCCGGTTCAACCCAACAAGGCCATCGTGGGACGCAATGCGTTTGCTCACTCAAGCGGTATTCATCAAGATGGAGTGCTGAAAAACGCATCCACCTACGAGATTATGGACCCCAAGGATGTGGGTATCGACGAAGCTTCAATCGTACTGACAGCACGTTCGGGACGTGCAGCCCTGAAACATCGCCTACACATCAATGGCGTTGATGTTGACGATGAGAAACTCGACAAGGTATATCAATCATTCCTCGAACTTGCCGACAAGAAAAAAGAGGTGACTGATGACGACATCCTCGTTCTGGCTGGTGCAGAGCGCACAGAGGCTCACAACATCAAGCTCGATTATCTGCAAGTAACGACAGGTAAGGGTGTACGTAGTGTAGCATCAATCGGATTGCAAATTGCAAACGAGCATTTCGAAGCAGCAGCTACCGGAAACGGTCCTGTCGATGCTGCCATCAAGGGATTGAAACGAATCATCAAGCGCGACATGACCCTCAAGGAATTCACCATTCAGGCGATCTCGAAAGGCTCAGACGACCTTGGCAAGGTACACATGCAGGTGGAGTACAACAACCACATCTATTATGGTTTCGGAGCAAACACCGACATCGTGACTGCCTCTGTCGAAGCATATATTGACTGTATCAATAAGTTTAAAGATTAAAGACCCCCTGGAAATACAAGAATATGAATAATCAACAGCAAGTAACAACTAATGGAGTATCTACTCCTCTCCCTTGTAGGGAGGGGCAAGGAGGTGGGTCTGCCTGCCTCTTCGACAAAATCTGGAACGCTCACGTAGTGCAGCAGGTGGAAGACGGACCAACTCAGTTGTATATCGACCGTCTGTACGCTCATGAAGTGACCAGCCCTCAGGCATTCGACACACTAAGAGACAAAGGAATCAAGGTGTTCCGTCCTGACCACGTGATAGCAATGCCTGACCATAATACACCAAGTGATCAGCAAGAACGCATAGACGACCCAATAGGTCGCAAGCAGGTGGAGACACTCAAAGCTAATTGCGAAGAGTTCGGTATCAAGCACTTCACGATGGGCACCAAAGACAATGGTATCATCCATGTCGTAGGTCCTGAGAAGGCACTCTCTTTACCTGGTATGACCATCGTTTGCGGAGACTCACACACATCGACACATGGTGCTGTAGGTGCTATCGCAATGGGTATCGGCACATCAGAGGTGGCTCAAGTGCTTGCTTCACAATGTATCCTTCAGTCAAAGCCCAAAACAATGCGTATCAACATAGAGGGTGAGTTGCAGCCAAATGTTACAGCAAAAGATGTTGCTCTCTATATCATGGCTCAGATGACTACAAGCGGAGCTACGGGTTATGCAGTTGAATATGCAGGAAGCACGATTCGCAACATGTCGATGGAAGGCCGCCTGACATTGAGCAACCTCAGCATTGAGATGGGAAGCCGTGCAGGATTGATAGCTCCCGATGAAACGACTTTTGCGTACCTCAAAGGACGTGAATACGCACCCAAGGGTGCAGAATGGGATAAGGCGGTTGAAGAATGGCGCAAGTTGAAGAGCGACGACGATGCTGTATTTGATAAAGAGGTGACATATCGTGCAGAAGATATTGCCCCTCGAATCACATACGGAACCAATCCAGGTGCTGGTATTGCTGTCGATGAGTGCATTCCAACTATCGAACAGATTGAAGAAGCCGATCGCGGTCAGTTCTTGAGCATGCTCGACTACATGCAGTTCCAACCAGGACAAAAGCTTGAAGGAACACCTGTTGACTATGTATTCCTCGGCGCTTGTACCAATGGTCGTATCGAAGACTTCCGTGCTTTCGCCTCTGTCGTAAAAGGCAAAAAGAAAGCAGAAAACGTAGTTGCCTGGCTTGTTCCGGGTTCATGGTTGGTTCGCCAGCAAATTATCGACGAAGGAATTGACAAGGTGCTTGCTGACGCAGGCTTTGAACTCCGTCTGCCTTCATGTTCAGCATGTCTGGCAATGAATCCAGACAAAGTACCTGCTGGTAAACTGGCTATTTCGACTTCAAACCGTAACTTCGTAGGACGCCAGGGACCTGGTGCACGCACCATCCTCGCATCACCACTTACCGTTGCGGCAAGTGCCATTACAGGAGTAGTAACCGACCCGAGGAAGATTTAAAGCCCCCTCTGCCTGTTAGGCATCTCCCCCTCTATGGGGGAGAGAAATACCCAAACAGATTGTTTCAATAAGTTTTAAGATTTAGAGAAAATGGCAAAAGAAAAATTTAACATCATACAATCAACCTGTATACCCATTCAGATTGATAATTGCAACACAGACTTGATTATTCCAGCAAGATACCTTGCCAGTACCACTCGAGACCCAAAGTTTTTTGGAGATGCCTTCATGCACGACCTACGCTATGATGCAGATGGCAATCCCGTAGCTGACTTTGTCATGAACCAACCTGCTTACAGTGAAGCACCTCATAAGGGAGTTCATGAGATTATCGTAGGAGGTCAGAACTGGGGGTCAGGATCGAGTCGTGAACATGCCGCTTGGGCCATTGCCGGCTATGGAGTGCGTGTGGTTATCTCAAGCAGCTTTGCTGATATCCACCGTAACAACCTACTCAACTGCTTTGTTCTGCCAGTAATCGTCACACCAGAGTTTCAACAGGAGCTGTTTGCAAGCATCGCTGCCGACCCTCAGACGCAAGTCAAGGTAGATGTACCCAACCAAACAGTCACAAACCTTGCTACAGGTCATTCAGAGCATTTCGACATCAACTCATACAAGAAGTATTGTCTCATGAACGCTTATGACGACATCGACTTCTTGCTAAGCAATAAAGATAAGATAGAGAAATATGAGGAGACCCACCCCTAAGCCCCTCCCTGTAAGTGAGGGGAATAGTCACTAATTAGCGTTAAAACAATATGAGTTTCAAGACTGCGGCACCAGATAGACATGGGTTGTTGAGGGAGTTCGCTCGTAAGAATCGGAAAAATGCAACACTTGCCGAACAGGTACTTTGGGAAGAACTCAGAGAGAAAGAATTAGGAGTCCGTTTCTTGAGACAACATATCATTGGTGATTATATCGCGGATTTCATAGCGTTGGAAGTGGGGTTAATCATCGAGGTAGATGGTTCATATCATTCTGAACCTCAACAGGAAGAAGATGACGAACGAAGAACTAGAAAATTAAAAACTATGGGGTTTGATGTAATACGTTTCACCAACGAAGATGTTCTATATAACACAAACAAGGTGATAGATGATATCATTCAAAAACTGCAAGAATATGAATAATCAGCAGCAAACAACATCTAACGGAGTATATACCCCCCACCCTTGCAGGGAGGGGTATGGAGGAGGGTCCACTATCGAAATAATGGACACAACACTCCGTGACGGTGAACAAACCAACGGAGTATCGTTTGTACCTCATGAGAAGCTCATCGTAGCTCGCATGTTGCTGCAAGACCTCAACGTAGATCGTATTGAGGTCGCATCAGCACGTGTGTCCGACGGAGAGAAAGAAGCTGTACGCAGCATCTGCAAATGGGCACGTATGGCAGGAAAGCTTGACAGAGTGGAGGTGCTAGGATTTGTCGACGGAACGACATCTATTGATTGGATTGATGACTGCGGATGCCAGATTATCAACTTATTGTGCAAGGGCAGTGAGCGCCATTGTGTCTATCAACTCGGCAAAACACTCGAAGCACATTTAGCCGACATCCATCAATCCATCAACTATGCCCACCAGAAGGGAATTTCAGTCAACATCTACCTCGAGGATTGGAGCAACGGCATGAAAGATAATGCTGATTATGTATTCCGATTTGTTGATGCCCTTAAGGATACAGGAGTGAAACGTTTTATGCTTCCTGACACACTTGGCGTCCTCAACCCGATGCAGACGACCGAATATATACGTCAAATGGTAGAACGTTTCCCTCAACTACACTTCGACTTCCACGCACATAATGACTACGACCTTGCTACAGCAAACGTAATGGCAGCTGTGGTTGAAGGATGTAAGGGTGTGCACACATCTGTCAACGGATTGGGAGAGCGAGCAGGTAATGCTCCGCTCAGCAGCGTACAGGCAATCCTGAAAGATCAATTGGGCGTGAAGACCAATATCAACGAGGTGAAACTCAACGAAGTCAGTCACCTTATCGAGAGTTACTCAGGTATCGCCATTCCGTCGAACAAACCCATTATCGGCGAGAATGTGTTTACACAAGTAGCTGGCGTACATGCTGATGGAGACAATAAGAATAATCTCTATTGCAACGACCTGCTTCCTGAGCGATTCGGGCGTAAGCGTGAGTATGCGTTAGGAAAAAACAGCGGAAAAGCCAACATTCTGAAAAACCTCGAAGAACTCGGATTGGAACTAACGCCTGAGCAAACACGTCGCGTCACAGATCGCATCATTGAGTTGGGCGACAAGAAGCAGATTGTAACACAGGAAGACCTACCATATATCGTGAGCGATGTGCTCAAGCATAGCACTCCAGACGAGAAAGTCAAATTGCTGAGCTATATGGTCAGCACAGCTTACGGCCTCAAACCAATGGCAAGCGTGAAACTTGAAGTCAATGGTGAGGTTTATGAGGAGTCGGCTATGGGTGACGGTATGTACGATGCGTTCGTTCATTGTGTACGCCACATCTATCGCGACCGTCTCCACCGTACGTTCCCATGGCTCACCAACTATGTGGTTACCATTCCACCTGGAGGTCGAACAGATGCCCTCGTTCAAACATCCATATCATGGACGTATGAGGACAAGTCCTATCGCACTCGTGGCCTTGATGCCGACCAGACAGAAGCTGCCATAAAAGCGACTATCAAGATGCTGAATTTGATAGAGCCATAAGAAAATCTCAAAAACTCTACTAACGAAAACTATTTATAAAAAGTTAAAACAATGAAACTTAAGATTGCTGTTCTTGCGGGCGATGGAATCGGCCCAGAGATTATGGAACAAGGCGTGAAGGTGATGAGCGCCGTTTGTGAGAAATTCGGACATGAAGTTAGTTATAAGGAAGCATTGTGTGGAGCACATGCCATCGATGAGGTTGGAGATCCATTCCCAGAAGAGACCTTCCAAACATGTATGGAGGCTGATGCAGTTCTCTTTGCCTCTGTAGGTGACCCAAAGTTCGATAACAACCCCAACGCAAAGGTACGTCCAGAACAGGGTTTGCTGGCAATGCGTAAGAAACTCGGGCTATTTGCCAACATTCGTCCAGTAGAGACCTTCGAATGTCTTGTTCATAAATCACCACTCAAAGACGAACTTGTACGTGGTGCGGACTTCATCTGCATCCGTGAGTTGACCGGTGGAATGTACTTTGGAGAAAAGAAAGAAGGAACAGACGTTGCATACGACACCAACTACTACACTCGCAAGGAAGTTGAGCGTATCCTTCGTGTTGCCTATCAGTATGCCATGCAGCGCCGCAAGCACCTCACAGTGGTTGATAAAGCCAACGTACTGGCATCAAGCCGTTTATGGCGTGCTGTTGCGCAAGAGATAGCACCTCAGTATCCAGAAGTCACTACCGACTACATGTATGTAGATAATGCGGCTATGCGTATGATTCAAGAACCCAAGTTCTTCGATGTGATGGTTACAGAGAACACCTTTGGCGATATTCTCACCGATGAAGGCTCTTGTATCACTGGTTCGATGGGACTCCTGCCTTCTGCTAGTACAGGTGAACACACACCAGTTTTTGAACCTATTCATGGTTCATGGCCTCAGGCAAAAGGCCTCAACATCGCAAACCCATTAGCACAGATCCTCTCTGTAGCTATGCTCTTTGAGTATTTCAACCTCAAAGAAGAAGGTGCACTCATCCGCAAGGCTGTGAATGCAAGCTTAGACGCCAACGTGCGTACGCCAGAGATTCAGGTCGAAGGAGGCGCTAAGTATGGCACAAAGGAAGTTGGTGAGTGGATTGTTGATTATATCAAGAAAGCGTAGATATCAAGTAAGCATAGAGGAAAAGAAAGTTTAAGGATGGCCATTTTCGCTGACATTGAGTCGGCGTATCATCCAAGCCATATTACGACCGAGGGTATGCATTGTTTGCATACCTTCTTCGTCTTGAGCCACCTGTCCTGGAGCATGCCCATAGGCTAAATTCCAATACTGCGAGCTGACTACAGGCATTTCCATTATGGTGAAATACTTATTCAGGCGGTCAAAGGTAGCAGTTGCACCTCCTCGACGACATACAACCACACAAGCTCCAGGCTTGAAACGCAACTCACGTCCCAAAGAGTAGAACACACGGTCGAGAAGAGCACATAATGAACCGTTAGGGCCTCCATAATAGACAGGCGAACCGATTACCAATCCATCTATACCGTCCTTTATGCTTCGCATCACTCTGTAGTAGAGGTCATCGTGAAACGTACACCTTCCACCATTCCTCCCACACATGTCACAAGCAATACAACCTTGCACGGCTGCCTTGCCAATCGAAATAATCTCTGTGTTAATGCCCTCATCGTTCAACGACTTTGCTACTTCGTTCAGTGCAGTAAACGTGTTACCATTCTCATGAGGACTTCCGTTGATGAGCAATACTTTCATATTCTTTAGGAGTTTGTTTGATTACCAGAAAAGCCATCTTCCTATCGACGATAGGTGCATTCGCCTATGTAATGTCCGAAGAAGAAGATGGCTTTCAATATGTTAGCACTTAGGGGTTACACTACTTAGAATCTATAGCCAATACTAACCATCGGAACATGACCATCACCGAAAAGACCTGGCTGATACTTATATTCTCCAGCAAGGAACAAGTTGCTCTGGAAGTTGTACTGAATACCTGCACCAAGCTGGATACCACCATCTGTTTCCGTATCAGCTCCATCTGCACTTCCGAATGACAATCCATATCCAAGGAGCGGATAGATTCTAACGTCTTCACCGATATTAAACAGATAATGAACATTCAACCCAACGACGAAATCCGAAAATCCATCCTTCTTTGGGTGATAAATACCTTCCAAATCCAAACGCCAATGATTCGTCAAATTGTACTGACCAAAAACACCGATACCAAAACGCGTTGAGGTTTCATTGATACTCAAACCCTCAATCTTTATCTTTGAGATTGTCGCACCACCACGCAAACCAACTGCGAAGTTACCTTTCTCCTGAGCTTGTGCACTCATACTGAGCAGAGCCACATACATTGCAATTAATAGTTTTTTCATGTTTGTATGATTTTAATGAAATAAAAAACTGATATAAATAAGATTTCTGTTTGTTTTACTTGTTTTATCTATCGTATGAACCATTTATTGAAACCAGCGTTTGCCTCCGGATGTAATGACTGTATCGTAGCCATAAACATCATTCCAGAACTCCACATTACCATTTTCAGGATTAGGATAGGCTGTGTAGTAAACAATATAGAGGGGCATAGAGGGCTTTACAGCACGCTGACGGATGAGTCGTAGCGGACGTCGATCGTCTTGATGCTCCTCCAGATACTTCTTTCCACGCTCGGTTTCTGGCTTGATATCCATCGAAAGCCTCAATTGTTCTACGTCCCATTCTTCCATATCAGGCATTAAGAAGCATGCAAGCTCGAATGGTTTTTGAACACGTACACACCCATGCGAGAGGGCACGTTGTTCAAGATTAAATGCGCTACGATTACTGGTGTCGTGCAGATAGACGGAGAAGTTGTTGGGGAATCGGAAAACTATACGCCCCAATGAGTTGCCAGCTCCTCCTCGCTGCCCCACTCTCAGTCGGCCGGATTTCAGTTGGCTAACACCCACTCGTGCTGGATTGAGCGTATCACCTGTACTCATATCTACGATGTAATAGCGATTACGGACAAAGTAGGCAGAGTCGCCTGCATGAACCGACACTTCGTTCTTGATGATGTTGGGTGTGATAATCCAATCGGGGTTCACTTCCACACGATTGATGTCGCTCTGTAGCAAAGGGGTTTTGGTGCGTGTCTTTCCGAAACAGATGCGCATATTGACTACAGAATCGGGACAGACACACCATAGTTGCTGTGACGGTAGGTTGACAAGCACCATTCGCTCATCAGCTAAAGGTTTCTTTAGTTGCCAACGACAACGCTCCATATTCACAGCTAACGTATGACGTGCTGCCGCATCTGTGGTACTTGATAATCGGTTTTGCAACGCAGTATAGACGGGATCATCGGGTGCAGACAGCTGAAGGTAATCCATCCTGTCGTCCGCCAACAGATGACGTATCGCTTCTGAGTAGTCGGGTGCCTTCACTTCGTAGTCAAAGAGACGGATATACTTCTCTCCTTCTTTCTGACGGTCGAGCCGATTCAACAGTTTATCAGGATTGACGAATCCATAACGCTGCCCGACTGCATAGCGGACATAAGCGTCTGTGAGGTTGTAGTCGAGTCGAGGAAGCAGGGTATTGATGTCGATTCCGAGCGAGTCGAATGCGAGCAGACGTACCACATGAAGGTCCTCTGCAATTTCTGATAAATGAAAGGCTGTCGTATCGAGACCTGCTAAGGGTACTTCTCGACGCAGCCAAGCCAACAATGTTTCGGCATCATCGACAACACCCATTCGTGTGAACCACAAAGAGAGACGGTCTTGATTCGATTGCTCCGAGTAGCACTGGCGGATAGCGGTCAAAGCCTCATCGTGCGAGTCGTCGGCATTCAGTCTCTCGCTGAATTGCTGCCGCAACTGAGCGGTATCGAGCCTGTAGACATATTCTCCAAAGGCTGATAGGTCTGCCTCCGTAGGTCCGAACATACGCTCACACCCTACGCACAGCAGCAATGAGAGCACGATGACTGAAGGACGAAGTATGGCTTTGAGCGTCATAAATCTGCTTTCGTGGTTATCTTGATATTCTCGCGGTTTCCTTCAACAAGAGTGATGGTATGCCCCAATGCTTCTACTACCGAAGCATCGTCGGTAAAAGCGGGAGTGAATTCCTGCTGATAGGCTTTGCTAAGTAGTTCTGCCTGAAATACCTGCGGAGTTTGCACAAGCTTGTATTCACTACGGGGAACTGTTTGGCTACCTCCATCGGGTGTCAGGTGACGAAGTGTTTCAAACACATCCATTACAGGAATTGCAGCACCATAAGTGGCTGCTGCCTCATAGCAGCGGCTGATTACATCGACAGCCACATAGGGACGTACACCATCATGCACGCCTACCAAGGTGGCCTCAGGATTGACTTTCGCCAACCCATTCTTCACGGAATGGAAGCGCTCCGCCCCACCGTCGGCTACCTCGAAAGGAAGGACAAACCCGTATTGACGGCACAACTCGCTCCAATAGTCCTGCTGACTTTGAGGAAGCACCACAATGATTTGCATCGAGGAATCAAATTCATAGAATCGCTCGATGGTATGCATCAGAATCGGTTTGCCGTTCACCACAAGGAATTGCTTGGGAATGTCGCCCCCCATCCTCAGGCCTTTGCCTCCAGCAACGATAATCACTGCTTTCTTCTCCATCATTACCTATTTATTAATAAGGCCACACCATTCCTGCCTTAACCTTTTCACAAGCTTCATGGCCTAACAGATAATCCACGATAGCATAGCCGAAATCGAGTGCGGCACCAGGTCCGTGTCCTGTTATGAATTGTCCGTCAGTTACAGCTGCCTTATCAATAATGATAGCGCCCCACTGTTCGTCCTCACAGCCAGGATAGCAGGTAGCTTTGACACCACGGAGCAATCCCAGACGTCCATAGACAAGGGGTGCGGCACAGATGGCAGCCAGCGGTGTGCCAGCTTTATAATGCTGCATGATGACCTCCTGCAACGGAGCATAGTCGCTGAGGTTAGTACTTCCTGGCATTCCGCCTGGCATCACTAACATCGCAGCATCGCTGAAGTCGGCTTCCTCGAACAGCATATCGGCCTTGACGGTTACACCTAACGCACTCTCCACCATCAGATTGCCTGTGATGGATACAGTCTTTATAACCAGACCTGCCTTACGGCATACGGTAACTGGAGCTATTGCCTCGGTTTCCTGGAAACCTGTAGCAAGGAACAGATAGATTGGTTTCATCATGCTATTACGATTTTGATATTTACGATTTCTCTGCAAAGATAATGTTATTATTTGAAACTACCAAATGTTTTGACGAAAAAAGACGCATCGCATAGGAAACAAAGAATTAAGTGCTAAGGGGAAAAGTTCCAACCCTTAACTCTTTTTTCTGTTGCACGACCTGCAACCTATGTTGCACGACCTGCAACGTACGTTGCACGACCTGCAACAGAAATTCCCCCTAGGGGAAAAAACATTTCCCCTTAAGGGTTGCAAGAAAAAGTATGAAGAGTTGGTGAAATAACGAGAAGAGGAACGGTCGAAGAGCCGAACTTACACCTTATTATTATACTAACTAATCGCACCCCAATTGATGTTCGAGCGACGAAGTTCGCGAAGACGTATCCAAAGAACATCATTCTGCGGATTGCGCTCATCGGGATCTCCATCGAGAACAAAAGCAGCAGCTTCGCGAGCCAAGTTGAGTATCTGCCCATCAGAAGCCAGATTGGCAATCTTGAGATCGAACGCCATTCCACTCTGCTGAGTACCTTCGAGGTCGCCAGGTCCACGCAGTCGCAAATCGGCTTCGGCTATCTCGAACCCATCATTCGAATCGACCATAATCTGGATACGCTTGCGTGTTTCTGTGCTGATTTCGTAGTCAGTAACCAGAATGCAGTACGACTGATCAGCTCCACGCCCCACTCTGCCTCGCAACTGATGAAGTTGGCTGAGCCCAAACCGCTCGGCGTTCTCGATGACCATCACACTCGCATTCGGCACATTCACACCCACTTCGATAACAGTAGTAGCTACGAGAATACGGGTCTCACCCCTAGCGAAACGCTGCATCTCAGCGTCTTTGTCTGCTGGTTTCATCTTTCCATGAACCTTGCCTACCTGACAGTTAGGGAATCGACGACATATCTGCTCATACCCCTCTTCGAGGTTCTTGAGGTCCATCTTCTCACTCTCCTGAATCAGCGGATAGACAATATAAATCTGGCGCCCCAAGTCCATCTCCATCTGCACCTTCTGGTAAATACGGTCACGATAGCTGTCGAACATGTGGACGGTATAGATTGGCTTACGACCAGGCGGAAGCTCATCGATGATGCTTACATCAAGGTCGCCATAAAGGGTCATAGCTAACGTTCGAGGAATCGGAGTGGCTGTCATCACAAGCACATGAGGAGGAACGGCATTCTTCTGCCACATTTTGGCCCTTTGTGCTACTCCGAAACGATGCTGCTCGTCAATCACCGCTAACCCCAGCCGAGAGAACACCACATTGTCCTCAATCACAGCATGAGTGCCAACAAGGATATGAATGTCGCCAGTCTTCAGGTCGTTAAGAATCGTTGCGCGCTTCTTGCCCTTCACGCTGCCTGTCAGCAGTTCCACCCGAATGGGCATATCGCCCAGAAAGGCACGAAGTGTCTGCAGATGCTGCTCTGCAAGTATCTCAGTAGGAGCCATAATACAGGTCTGGCACCCATTATCGACTGCCATCAATGCACTCATCAAAGCAACTAGCGTCTTACCCGAGCCCACATCGCCTTGAAGCAAACGATTCATCTGCTTCCCCGACCCCATATCCTTTCGGATTTCCTTCAGGACACGCTTCTGTGCGCCAGTCAGTTCGAAAGGAAGATGATGATGATAGAAATCATTAAAAGCATCGCCTATTCGAGGGAAAACAATTCCACGATAATGACGCATGCGGTCGCGAGCATACCGAAGAATGTTAAGTTGCACATAAAACAGTTCCTCGAACTTGAGCCTCACTTGCGCTCTACGTAACAGCTCGGCCGACTGAGGGAAATGTATGTTACGAATAGCCTCATCATAGGAAAGCAAGTGATAGTGTTCAACAAGATAAGGCGTCAAGGTCTCAGGGAAAGGAGCATCAACAAGTTCGAAAAGACGAGAGGTGAGTTTCATCATAGCTCCTGAGTTCAACCCCGAACGCTTCATCTTCTCAGTCGTGTTATAGCTCGGAACAAAACGACTACGCCCCTCTCCATCGAACGGTTGAGAGGGATCAACCTTCTCAATCTCGGGATGAGCAATGTTGAGTCGGCCACCAAACATGGTAGGTTTACCGAAAACTATGTAAGGAATCGTGAAATCGTAGTTCTTGAGAGCATATTTGATACCCTGAAACCACACCAAGTCAATCACACCCGTTCCATCAGAAAAACGAGCCACTAAGCGACGAGCCCGACCCTCTCCAACCATATCGGACGAGAGAATCTTACCCATAATCTGAACATAAGGCATAGAGGCATCAATCTCGTTAATCCTATAGATACGAGTCTTATCAACATACTTATAAGGATAATAGGTCAGCAAGTCGCCAACTGTCTTGATGCCGAGTTCCTTGTCAAGAAGAGATGCACGAGTCGGCCCTACCCCTTGAAGATACTTTATGTCTTGCAATTTCTGAATCATCTATGCACCACCTTCACGATTCCGTCAAATAAAGATAATTAACAGATTGAATAATGACAATTAACGTTTAGAAAGAGAGGAGCCTTTCTGCCCAATAGGCGACCACTCGCCTGCGAACGAACAAGTCTGAGCATTACTTGGTATCACAGTAATGTATGCTTTACGATTCGGATAAGCAGTAATCGTAAATTGATGGTCAACAATACCATGTTTTACAGAAAACGACACGATGACCCCATCCTTTTTCTTAGTTGCTCCAACCTTGAAATCTCTGTATTTCTGATCGAAATGCAAGCCAGGATAGTCGAACGATGGGACATAAGCCTCTCCGAAGTATGGCATCAACACGAGCGCAGAATCATTGCGAACCGTGAGAGAGAAGTCGTTCAGCCCATACTGAGCATTATACGACATGGGATGCATTTCTGTCACATTAATACGGAAGGCTTCAGGAGAGAAAACGATGCGCTCCTGCGACCATCCACAAACGGCAAACATCATACCGATGATGAAGGCAATTGTTCTTCGTTTCATATCATTATCAATTAAAACATCTGTTCTTTGATTGCAAAGTAACAAAAAATAATTGAAACAACCAAGAAAAACGGAAGGAGATAAAAAAAGTGTGCCGAAACTTGTTCGACACACCCGCGAATTGTCGTGTTTTAAAACTTATATATAATTTTGCTATGTATACAAAGTTTGTTATTACATAACACCTTGAGCCATCAGGGAGATAACATTGGCTTCGCTACGCTACGCCTAAGTTGAACTGCTAGCTCAGATGTTATTACATAACACCTTGAGCCATCATTGCTTTTGCAACTTTCATGAAGCCAGCAACGTTTGCACCCTTCACATAGTTAACATAGCCGTCAGCCTCTGTACCATACTTCACGCAGTTCTCATGAATGTTCTCCATAATCCAGAGCAACTTAGCGTCAACCTCCTCTGCTGTCCAAGACAGACGCTCTGAGTTCTGTGACATCTCAAGACCAGATACAGATACACCACCAGCATTACTTGCCTTACCTGGAGAGTAGAGAATCTTTGCCTCTTGGAATACACGAATTGCTTCAGGAGTCGTTGGCATGTTAGCACCTTCGGCAACAGCGATTACGCCATTTGCAACCAAAGCCTTAGCAGCCTCTTCGTTCAACTCGTTCTGAGTAGCACAAGGAAGAGCGATATCAGCCTTCTCGAACCAAGGCTTAGCACCAGCAACGTACTTAGCTGTAGGATACTTATCTGCATATTCCTTAATACGTCCACGATAAACTTGCTTCAACTCCATAATATAGTCAAGCTTCTCACGATCAATACCATCTGGATCATAGATATAACCATCAGAGTCAGACATAGTCATAGGTATACCGCCTAACTGCAGAACCTTTTCTGCTGCATACTGAGCAACATTTCCTGCACCAGAAATCAGTACCTTCTTACCTTCAACAGTCTGACCTTTTGTCTTCAACATTGCACGAAGGAAGTAAACGGTACCATAACCTGTTGCCTCAGGACGGATGAGAGATCCACCGAATTCAATGCCTTTACCTGTCAGCACACCGCTATACTCACGAGTGAGTTTCTTGTACATTCCAAACATGTAACCAACCTCACGACCACCTACACCTATATCACCAGCTGGAACATCAATATCCGGACCAATATGACGACCCAATTCCAACATGAATGCCTGGCAGAAACGCATTACTTCAGCGTTGCTCTTTCCACGTGGAGAGAAGTCAGAACCTCCTTTACCACCACCCATAGGAAGAGTTGTGAGTGAATTCTTGAATGTTTGTTCGAAAGCAAGGAACTTCAAAATACCAAGATTTACACTACTGTGGAAACGAATACCTCCCTTATAAGGACCAATGGCGTTGTTGTGCTGAATACGATAACCCATGTTTGTCTGAATCTGATCTTTGTCATCCATCCAAGTAACACGGAACTGATAAACGCGATCTGGAATGCAAAGGCGCTCTATAAGGTTCACCTTATCAAATTCAGGGTGCTTATTGTATTCTTCTTCGATTGTACTAAGCACTTCTGCAACTGCCTGGTGGTATTCAGGCTCATTAGGAAAACGCATCTTGAGATTTTCCAAAACTTTCTTAGAATCCATAATCTTTTTGTTTTATTGATTTATACTCAATTTCTTTAAAATACTTCTAACAATTCGCACAAAACACGAACTACGAGATGGGTGTTTTTTATCTTGTGTCTGTGTTGTGTTTCTGATTTCGGCTGCAAAGGTAAGCATATTCTATGAAACCGCAATAGCATAATAGCAAAAAAATACAAAAAACAGCAAGAAAAGTGAAAAAAGTAAGGCTTTTCGCACTTTTTAAAGAAAAATGACAGCAAATATGCAGCTGTGTGCGAAAACGAGTCAAACCCAAAACTTCAATTCAACATTATAGGGAAAAGTATAGAAAAAGCAGATTGCGAAACTACCAAAATAGCATCTGCAATCTGCTTTCACTCTAAATATAAGAGGTGTTGTTATCGAATATCATCAAATTGGGAGAAAGAAAAGCCTGAAGAATACGAGCGACGTATGTTCAGCAATTCTTCCTTTGAACCAACAACAATTTTCTCAAACTCACGAAGACCTGTACCTGCAGGAATAAGGTGTCCGCAAATAACATTCTCCTTCATACCTTCCAACGGATCGCTCTTTCCACTGATAGCAGCCTCGTTGAGCACCTTAGTAGTCTCCTGGAACGATGCAGCAGACATGAAGCTTGTGGCTCCGAGAGCTGCACGAGTTATACCTTGGAGAATCTGAGTAGAGGTTGCGGGATAAGCATCACGAGCCTGTACCAATCTAAGGTCTCTACGCTTAAGGCTTGAGTTCTCGTCACGCAACTTACGTACGGTAACAATCATACCTTTCTGCATAGTCTCGCTGTCACCTGCATCGGTAACAATCTTCTTACCCCAGATACGGTCGTTCTCTTCATGGAACTCGAGTTTGTCAACGATACCTCCTTCAAGGAAGCGAGTATCACCCGGATCTTTAATGGCCACCTTGCGCATCATCTGACGTACAATGATTTCAAAATGCTTATCATTAATAGATACACCCTGCATACGATATACATCTTGTACCTGATTAACAATATGTTCCTGAACTGCTGTAGGACCCTTGATGGCAAGAATGTCAGCAGGAGTTACTGCTCCATCAGAGAGTGGTGTACCTGCACGTACATAATCGTTTTCCTGTACCAGAATCTGCTTTGATAATGGAATAAGGTATTGACGAGGTTCGCCCACACGTGGAGTAAGAATAACTTCGCGATTACCACGTTTAATCTTACCCATTGTGATTTCTCCATCAATTTCCGCAACAATAGCAGGGTTAGATGGGTTACGTGCCTCAAACAACTCGGTTACACGTGGCAGACCACCAGTGATATCACCAGAAGTTCCGACACTACGTGGAATCTTGATAAGCACATCACCCGCCTTCACTTTCTGACCATCCTCTACAGAGATGTGACCATTGATTGGGAAGTTATAAGTACGGAGTACTGTACCACTCTTATCCACAATGTGGCATACTGGTACCATTGCTCTGTCACGAGACTCCTGAATAATAAGGTCGCGCAGACCTGTAGTTGCATCGGCATCAACTCGATAAGTAACACCTTCAACCACACCTTCAAACTGAGCAGTACCTTCGAATTCTGTAACAATGACAGCATTGAATGGGTCCCATGTTGCGATGAGTTCGCCAGAATCTACGACATCACCATCTTTGTGGAAGAGTGTTGAACCATAAGGAACACTAACTGTTGACAACGCAATACCCGTGTTAATATCAACAAAACGAAGTTCAGCAAGTCGACCAACGACAATCATTGCATCTGCATGGTTATCTGTAGGACGGTTTATTGTACGTAATTCTTCGAATTCAAGGCGACAATGGTTCTTTGCAACAATTTGTGCATTCGTTGCAGCTGAACCTGCAAGACCTCCGGCATGGAACGTACGGAGCGTAAGCTGGGTACCTGGTTCACCGATAGCCTGTGCTGCTATGACACCAACAGCTTCACCCTTTTGTACCATCTGCTGAGTTGCAAGGTTACGTCCATAACACTTCATGCAGACACCACGCTTGCTTTCACAAGTAAGTACAGAACGGATTTCTACACTCTCAATTCCTGATTCTTCAATCTCTTTTGCAATACGTTCTGTGATTTCCTCTCCTGAAGCAACAATAAGTTCGCCTGTTGCCGGATGTTGAATATCATGAACACTAACGCGACCAAGAATACGCTCTGCAAGGGATGCAACAACACGATCACCATCCTTAAGAGCTGTGCAGATAAGTCCACGAAGGGTACCACAGTCCTCCTCGGTAATGATAACATCATGAGAGACGTCAACCAGACGACGAGTAAGATAACCTGCATCGGCTGTCTTCAAGGCCGTATCGGCAAGACCCTTACGAGCACCGTGAGTTGAAATGAAGTACTCAAGTACTGACATACCCTGTTTAAAGTTCGAAAGGATCGGGTTTTCAATGGTGTTATTGTCATCAGAACCTGCACGTTGAGGTTTGGCCATCAAACCACGCATACCAGCGAGCTGAGCAATCTGATCCTTTGAACCACGGGCTCCTGAGTCAAGCATCATGAACACAGCATTGAATCCTTGATTATCTTCAGTCATCGTCTTCAACAAGGATGCTTTCACCTTATCGTTAACTTCTGACCATGTTGCAATAACCTTATTATAACGCTCTTTCTCTGTAATAAGACCGAAGGCATATTGCTGAGAAATCTCGTCAATCATCTTATTTCCTTCATCAATAAGATGCTGGCGGTCAGCTGGCTCAATGATATCGTCAAGGTTGAATGAAAGTCCACCTTCGTATGCCTTACGGTAACCAAGGTTCTTCACACCATCCAGGAATTGGCAAGCTCGAGCCATTCCGACAGACTTGATAACCTTTGTGATAACCTTCTTCAGAGCCTTTTTGCCAATAACTTCATTGACAAAGCCCACTTCAGGAGGCACAATTTCATTGATAATGATACGGCCAACAGTTGTTTCTACGAGATGTTTACAATAATTACCGTTCTCATCAATATCATTCACAACACACTTAATCGGAGCATGCACCTCACAACGACCCTCATTGTATGCAATCAAAGCCTCTTCTGGTCCATAGAAAGTCAGTCCTTCGCCCTTTGATCCGGGACGCACCTTAGAGATATAATACAATCCAAGCACCATATCCTGAGAAGGAACTGTGATAGGATCGCCACTAGCTGGTGACAGGATATTATGAGACTGGAGCATCAACAACTGAGCTTCCAAAATTGCCTCGTTAGAAAGTGGGAGGTGAACTGCCATCTGGTCACCATCAAAGTCTGCATTGAACGCTGTACATGCAAGTGGATGCAACTGAATAGCCTTACCTTCAATCATCTTTGGTTGGAATGCCTGAATACCCAGACGGTGAAGTGTTGGAGCACGGTTAAGAAGAACCGGATGTCCCTTCATTACATTCTCAAGAATATCCCAAATCTGATCGTCCTTACGGTCAACCATCTTCTTTGCAGACTTAACCGTCTTTACCAAACCACGCTCAATCAACTTACGAATGATAAATGGTTTGTATAACTCGGCAGCCATAAGTTTTGGGATACCACACTCACCCATCTTAAGCTCTGGTCCAACCACGATTACAGAACGTGCAGAATAGTCAACACGCTTACCAAGGAGGTTCTGACGGAAACGTCCTTGCTTACCCTTCAAAGAATCGGAGAGAGACTTGAGTGGGCGATTGCTTTCCGACTTAACAGCACTTGCCTTACGTGAGTTATCGAACAAACTATCAACGGCCTCCTGAAGCATACGCTTTTCGTTACGTAGTATTACTTCTGGCGCCTTGATCTCAATAAGTCGTTTCAAGCGGTTGTTACGTATGATTACACGACGATAAAGGTCATTAAGGTCGGATGTTGCAAAACGGCCTCCATCCAATGGCACCAACGGGCGGAGATCTGGTGGAGTAACTGGAATGTTATGCATGATCATCCATTCTGGTTTGTTCTTCTGACGTGAAGCACGGAATGACTCAACAACCTGCAGACGCTTCAAAGCGTCCTGTTTGCGCTGCTGACTTCCGTCTGTATTTGCACGGTCACGAAGTTCGTATGATAATGAGTCGAGGTCAACATGCTGAAGCATATATTCAATTGCCTCTGCTCCCATCATAGCAATGAACTTATCTGGATCATCATCGGGAAGTTGCTGGTTTCCTTCAGGAAGACGATCAACAATATCCCAATAATCTTCCTCTGCAAGAAGTTCACCCGAAACAATATTCTTCTCAACATTTTCAGCAGCACCTGCCTGAATAATGATGTAACGCTCGTAATAAATGATTGAATCGAGTTTCTTTGTTGGCAAGCCAAGCAGATAGCCAATTTTATTTGGCAGCGAACGGAAGTACCAAATATGAGCAACTGGCACTACGAGGGCAATATGTCCCGTACGTTCACGACGAACTTTCTTCTCCGTTACCTCTACACCACAACGGTCGCAGACAATACCCTTATAACGGATACGCTTGTATTTACCGCAATGACATTCGTAATCCTTTGTCGGACCGAATATTCGCTCACAGAATAAACCGTCGCGCTCTGGCTTATAGGTACGGTAGTTGATGGTTTCTGGTTTCAAAACCTCACCATGTGAATTTTCCAATATCTCTTCAGGAGAAGCAAGACCAATTGAAATCTTCGTGAAATTAGTCTTTATTTTTGAATCTTTCTTAAAAGCCATCTTTGTATATATAATCTGTTTGTAAGATAAACTAAATTAACACTTTTATTCGAGAGATACACTCAAACCAAGTCCACGTAACTCGTGGAGTAACACATTAAGTGATTCTGGAATACCTGGAGTTGGCATAGGATCACCTTTGACGATAGCCTCGTAAGCCTTAGAACGGCCAACAACATCGTCGGACTTGATTGTAAGGATTTCCTGAAGAACATGGGAAGCGCCAAATGCCTCAAGCGCCCAGACCTCCATCTCTCCGAAACGCTGACCTCCGAATTGTGCCTTACCACCAAGAGGTTGCTGAGTGATGAGAGAGTATGGACCAATTGAACGTGCATGCATTTTATCTTCTACCATGTGACCGAGTTTCAACATGTAAGTAACACCTACAGTTGCTTTTTGGTCAAATGGGAGACCGGTCTCACCATCGTACAACTGAGTAGAACAGCAACGTGGGAGTCCTGCCTTGTCTGTCCATTCGTTAAGGTCCTCAAGATGAGCTCCATCGAAGATTGGTGTTGCAAAACGTACGCCGAGTTTCTGACCTGCTGCACCAAGTACTGCTTCGAAAATCTGACCGAGGTTCATACGTGAAGGCACACCAAGTGGGTTAAGAACGATATCAACAGGAGTACCATCTTCAAGGAATGGCATATCCTCCTGACGCACAATTTTAGACACGATACCCTTGTTTCCATGACGTCCGGCCATCTTATCTCCCACACCTATCTTACGCTTTTTAGCAATATATACCTTTGCCATCTGTATAATTCCAGCAGGCAATTCGTCACCAATTGTGAGAGCCAACTTCTTACGTTTCAACTCTGCATCAAGTACTTTATACTTCTTAAGGTAATTGATAACTAACTCACGAATCAAAGAGTTGACATGTTCATCATTAGTCCAACCAGTAAGCTGAACGGATGTATAATCAAGATGTTCAAAGTCAGAAGCCTTGAATTTTGCACCTTCTGGGATGATTTCAACACCCATATAGTCTTTCACGCCCATTGATACCTTTTTATTTGTAAGCGTGAGCAACTTATCGATGAGGATGGCTTTAAAATCGTCAACTTTATCTTGGAATTCTTTATCAAGTTTTGGCAATTCCAATTTGTCGCGATTCTTGTCTGCACGCGTCTTCATCGCTTTCGAGAAGAGTTTCTTGTCAATAACGACACCACTAAGTGAAGGATTTGCCTTAAGAGATGCATCCTTAACATCACCAGCCTTGTCGCCAAAGATAGCGCGCAACAGTTTTTCTTCTGGAGAAGGATCAGACTCTCCCTTAGGAGTAATCTTACCAATAAGGATATCTCCCGGTTCCACATGGGCTCCAACACGGATAATACCATTTTCATCCAAGTCTTTGGTAGCCTCTTCGCTGACATTTGGAATGTCCGACGTCAACTCTTCAACACCACGCTTGGTTTCACGCACCTCCAAAGAGAATTCATCAACATGAACAGATGTGAGTATGTCATCACGCACTACGCGTTCATTCAAAACGATAGCATCCTCATAGTTATATCCTTTCCAAGGCATGTAAGCCACCAAGAGGTTGCGTCCAAGTGCCAATTCCCCTTCTGCTGTTGCATATCCTTCAGTAAGGATATCACCTTTATGTACTCTTTGACCTTTATCACACATAGGACGTAGGTCAATGGTCATATTCTGGTTGGTACGACGGAATTTAGGGAGTTTGTATTCTTTTACTGCAGGTTCAAAACTTACAAACTCTTCGTCTTCTGTACGATCGTAGAGAATACGTATGGTCGTAGCATCTACATACTCAACTACACCATCACCCTCAGCAGTAATCATGGTACGAGAGTCCTCGCAGACCTGCTTTTCAATACCAGTACCCACGATAGGAGTCTCAGTGGTGATAAGAGGAACTGCCTGGCGCATCATGTTAGATCCCATCAATGCACGGTGAGCATCATCGTGCTCCAAGAATGGAATCAACGCTGCTGCAATAGAAGCTATCTGCTGTGGAGCAACGTCCATCAGGTCAACTTGTGCAGGAGGAACAACTGGATAGTCAGCATCCTTACGGCACTTAACGACTTTACGGATAAAGTTTCCATCTTCTGTAAGTGGTGCATTACCCTGACCTATAATCTTAGACTCTTCTTCTTCTGCTGAAAGATAAATTACATCATCATTATTGACGTTGCAAACACCATTCTCAACTTTACGGTATGGAGTCTCAATAAATCCAAGGTTGTTAATCTTTGCATAGACACAAAGAGATGAAATCAGACCGATATTAGGACCTTCAGGTGACTCAATAGGACAAAGACGACCATAATGGGTATAGTGCACGTCACGTACTTCGAATCCAGCACGTTCACGGGTCAAACCACCTGGACCCAAGGCTGACAAACGACGTTTATGTGTGATCTCAGCGAGTGGGTTGGTCTGGTCCATGAATTGTGACAACGCGTTTGTTCCAAAGAACGAGTTAATTACAGACGAAATCGTCTTTGCGTTGATCAGGTCGGTTGGAGAGAACACTTCGTTATCACGTACATTCATACGTTCACGTATCGTACGGCTCATACGCGCCAAACCGACTGCAAACTGATTGGATAGTTGCTCGCCTACAGTACGTACACGACGATTGCTCAAGTGGTCGATATCATCTACGACTGCCTTTGAGTTTGCCAACTCAACCAAGTACTTGATGATTTCGATGATGTCTTCCTTAGTCAGAACACGGATATTTGGATCTGTGTCAAGACCGAGCTTCTTATTGATTCTGAAACGACCAACATCACCTAAGTCATAACGTTTGTCTGAGAAGAACAGGTTGTTAATCACCTCACGTGCACTTGCATCATCTGCAGGGTCTGCATTACGCAACTGACGATAGATGAATACCACAGCCTCTTTCTCTGAGTTACTTGGGTCTTTCTGGAGAGTATTGAAGATGATAGAATAATCCGACGCACCAACTTCTTCATGATGTACGAGGATAGACTCAACTCCTGTTTCCAAGATGATGTCGATTTGCTCGTCTTCAATCACGGTTTCACGTTCAATAACCGTCTCGTTACGTTCAATAGATACAACCTCACCAGTTTCTTCGTCAACAAAGTCCTCTGCCCAAGACTTCAGTACGCGAGCAGCCAATTTGCGACCTTTTACTTTCTTCAGATTCGTCTTGTTGGCTTTTACTTCTTCTGCAAGATCGAATATACGCAGAATGTCTTTATCTGTCTCATAACCGATGGCACGGAGAAGTGTCGTAACTGGCAACTTCTTCTTACGATCGATATATGCATACATGACATTGTTGATGTCTGTTGCGAACTCGATCCAAGAGCCTTTGAATGGGATAATACGTGCTGAGAACAAAGGGGTTCCGTTAGCGTGTATGCTCGAACCGAAGAACACACCTGGAGAACGGTGTAACTGAGAAACAACGACACGTTCGGCTCCATTGATGACGAACGTTCCGTTATCTGTCATATAAGGTATAGGACCAAGATATACATCCTGGATTACTGTATCGAAGTCTTCATGCTCTGGGTCAGAACAATAAAGTTTAAGTTTTGCCTTCAATGGCACACTAAATGTCAGACCTCTTTCCAAACACTCCTCTACAGAATATCTTGGGGCATCAATGTAATAGTCCAAGAATTCCAGCACGAAATTGTTACGAGTATCTGCAATAGGGAAGTTTTCTGCAAACACCTTATACAGACCATCATTCTTGCGCTTCTCTGGTGGTGTATCCAGTTGCAGGAAGTCTCTGAAAGACTCCAGCTGAACATCCAAGAAATCAGGATACGGCATAGGGTTCTTTACAGACGCAAAGTTAACTCTGTTTTTTTCGATTTGAGACATCTCTGATATATTGGGGTTAATATGAACGGTTTCTTTGTTGAAACGCTTGTTCTTTGGTTAAAATATATATACGCAAAAAGTTAAGAACCCTCAACCTGAGGATTCTTAACCTGATTATTGTAGGTTACAGTTTACTTAACTTCAACTTCAGCACCAGCAGCCTCAAGAGCAGCCTTCAATGCATCAGCAGTAGCCTTGTCAACACCTTCCTTAACGTTGCATGGAGCAGCGTCTACGAGGTCCTTAGCTTCCTTAAGTCCAAGACCGCAAGATTCCTTAACAGCCTTTACAACCTGAAGTTTAGCAGCACCTGCGCTCTTGAGAACAACATCGAATGATGTCTTTTCCTCAGCAGCAGCTTCAGCGCCTGCACCAGGAGCAGCAGCAACAGCAACAGCAGCAGCTGCAGGTTCGATACCATATTCATCCTTAAGGATAGTCTTTAATTCACTTACTTCTTTCACTGTCAAATTTACCAATTCTTCAGCAATAGCTTTCAAATCTGCCATAATTGTACAAATTTTTAATGTTTTATGTTTTCTTTTAGTTTTTATTTTTAATTATTCGCCTTTCTCAGCGATTGTGTCAAGAACACCATAAATAGTGCTTGCACCAGACTCGAGTGCTCCGAGAACTCCCTGTACTTGTCCTTCGAGAGCTGCAACAACCTCTGCAATGAGTTCGTTCTTGCTCTTGATTGCACAAAGTGCATCCAAATTCTCTGCCCCTACGTAAATACTTTCTTCTGCATAAGCTGCCTTCAGTGCAGGTACACCTTGATGCTCTTTGCTGAATTTCTTCAGCATCTTAGCAGGTACATTGGCTGTCTGACAGAACATGATACCTGTAGGACCTTTGAGTGCAGGGTCTAATGCAGTATAGTCGCCTTCCAACTTGCCGAGAGCCTTCTCGAACAGTGTGTTCTTAACAACCTGAAGCTTTATCTCAGATTTGAAACACTCGCGACGCAATTCGCTTGTTGTGACTGAATCGAGGGCAGTCATGTCAACAAGGTAGAAATGAGGATATTGATTCAAGCTCTCAACGAGGCTATCAATCATTAAGCTTTTATCTTCTTTTTTCATAATCTCACACGATAATTATTATTCAACAGACTTAGGGTCTACTTTGACACCTTTACTCATTGTACTAGAAAGATAAATGCTCTTGATGTAAGTTCCTTTTGCAGTAGATGGTTTCAGCTTGATAATTGTGTTGATAAACTCTCTTGCGTTTTCAACAATCTTGTCAGCTGAGAATGAAACCTTACCGATAGAAGTATGTACAATACCGGCCTTATCTACTTTAAAGTCAATCTTACCTTGTTTTACTTCGCGTACAGCTTTAGCAACATCCATAGTTACAGTACCGCTCTTTGGGTTTGGCATCAATCCACGAGGACCGAGTACACGACCGAGGGCACCGATTTTACCCATACATGATGGCATTGTGATGATTACATCAACGTCTGTCCATCCACCTTTGATTTTTTCGATATATTCATCGAGACCAACGTAGTCAGCTCCAGCTTCTTTGGCAGCAGCCTCTTGATCAGAAGTACAGAGACAAAGAACACGAACTTCCTTTCCTGTTCCGTTTGGAAGTGAAACGACACCACGTACCATCTGATTTGCCTTACGAGGGTCAACACCCAGACGGATGTCGATATCGAGCGACGCATCAAACTTTGTGAATGTAATTTCCTTTACCAAACTTGCAGCCTCACTTAAGGTGTAAGCTTTCCCTGCTTCAATCTTGTCTGCAACTAACTTTTGGTTTTTTGTCAATTTACTCATCTTAATTGAAGTTTGTTAATTATTTACCAGGGAATTCTCCTTTTACAGTGATACCCATACTTCTTGCTGTTCCGGCAATCATTGTCATAGCTGACTCGATTGTAAAGCAATTCAAATCTGCCATCTTATCTTCTGCAATCGCTCTTACCTGATCCCATGTAACTTCTGCTACCTTCGTACGGTTTGGTTCTGCTGAACCTTTCTTTGCCTTTGAAGCTTCGAGCAACTGTACTGCAGCAGGAGGAGTCTTGATCACGAAATCAAAAGACTTGTCTGCATAGTAAGAGATAACAACAGGAAGTACTTTTCCTGCCTTATCTTGAGTTCTGGCATTGAACTGCTTGCAAAAATCCATAATGTTGATACCCTTAGAACCCAACGCAGGGCCTACTGGTGGTGATGGATTTGCAGCGCCACCTTTAATCTGTAATTTGATTAATCCAGCAACTTCTTTAGCCATTTTGTTTCTAAAATTTGATTTTTTAGTTAATACGATCAGAACAACTGCGTAACAGATTCAGTTATTCTGTTGTTACTTGTCCATAGCTTAACTCCAAAGGAGTCACGCGGCCAAAAATCTTGACAGCAACTTTCAGTTTGCGTTTTTCAGAGTTCACTTCCTCTACGGTTCCATTGAAACCGCTGAAAGGTCCGTCTGCAACTTTCACTGACTGGCCTACCATGTATTCCACAGTAGTGGTTTCAGGTATTTCTTCTCCGTTGACATCTATACCGAGCAAACGGTTGATTTCATTCGGACGAAGTGGAGAGGGTTTGTTGCCCACACCGAGGAAACCCAAGACATCGGGTGTGTATCTCAGCATTCCCTGAATCTCGTTTGTCAGAGCTGCTTCTACCAACACATAGCCAGGAAGCAAATTTGCATCCTTTACTACTTTCTTGTCTCTTTGTTCGACTTCGATTCGTTTGGTAGGTACAAGAACCTGCGGAACGTACTTTTCGTAATGGTGGTTCTTCATGTCGATCTCGATGTATTCTTTTACTCGAGCCTCATGTCCACTGATTACTTTCAGCACATACCATTTCTTTTCTAGTTCTGCCATTGTCTTCACCTTTTAGTTAAAGAGTGAGTAAACCAAGCTCATGAAATGATTGAATACCCAGTCAATGCCACCAACAACGAGTGCGATGATTATGGAAGCGGTTAATACCATCACAGCGCTGTTAGTCAACTCTTTTAAAGTTGGCCAAGTGGTTTTGTGAACAAGTTCATCGTAAGATTCCTTGCAATAATTCGTTATGTCTTTTACTGTAATCATAATTCTTACATTTAGCACGGGAAGAGGGGCTCGAACCCCCGACCTTCGGTTTTGGAGACCGACACTCTACCAACTAAGCTATTCCCGTATGTTCAGCTAACGGCCCGGAGACCGTTAACTGAAATTGATATTGATTAGTCGAATACTTCTGTAATCTGACCAGAACCAACGGTACGACCACCTTCACGGATAGCGAAACGGAGACCTACGTTGAGAGCTACTGGGTAGATGAGTTCAACTTTAATTTCTACGTTATCGCCTGGCATTACCATCTCAATTCCGTCTGGAAGAGTGATTTCACCTGTACAGTCCATTGTACGGAGGTAGAACTGTGGACGATAGTGGTTCTTAAATGGAGTGTGACGACCACCCTCTTCTTTCTTCAATACGTAAATTGAAGCCTTGAAGCCCTTGTGAGGAGTGATTGCTCCTGGGTGAGTGATTACCATACCACGCTTAACATCTTTCTTGTCGATACCACGGAGGAGCAGACCTACGTTATCACCAGCTTCACCTTCGTCGAGGATCTTACGGAACATCTCAACGCCTGTTACTACTGACTTAGCATCTTCACCAAGACCGAGGAGCTGAACTGGGTCGTTTACATGGATAACACCTGTTTCGATACGACCTGTAGCAACTGTACCACGACCTGTGATTGAGAATACGTCCTCAACTGGCATCAAGAATGGCTTATCCTTATCACGAACTGGCTCCTGAATCCACTCGTCACAAGCGTTCATCAGTTCCATAACTTTCTCTTCCCACTTAGGAACACCATTGAGTGCGCCAAGAGCAGAACCGCGGATGAATGGAGTGTCCTCTTCGAAATCGTACTGTGCGAGAAGGTCGCGCATTTCCATTTCAACGAGGTCGAGCATTTCTTCATCGTCAACCATATCACACTTGTTCATGAATACAACAAGACGTGGAACGTTTACCTGACGAGCGAGAAGGATGTGCTCACGAGTCTGAGGCATTGGACCATCAGTTGCAGCAACTACGATGATAGCACCGTCCATCTGAGCAGCACCTGTTACCATGTTCTTTACATAGTCGGCGTGTCCCGGGCAGTCTACGTGTGCGTAGTGACGCTTCTCTGTTTCATACTCTACGTGAGCGGTGTTGATAGTGATACCACGCTCTTTTTCTTCTGGAGCATTGTCAATCTGGTCGAATGACTTAACTTCTGAAAGGCCTCTCTTTGCCAACACTGTTGTGATAGCAGCAGTAAGAGTTGTCTTACCGTGGTCTACGTGACCAATTGTACCGATGTTTACATGAGGTTTGGTACGTTCGAATTTTTCTTTTGCCATAGCTTTAATTTCTTATATAAGAGTTAATACTTGATATTATTCTTTTTTGTTTCTACCTTTTGTCTCTGGTGAGCTGTTACTGAGACTTGAACTCAGGACCTCTTCCTTACCAAGGAAGTGCTCTACCGCTGAGCTATAACAGCCTGTTTCTTTTGCAGCGCGTTGTTTTCGGTCACTTCCTATATATTATATATAATAAGGTGTAACCGTGGGCACAGATGGATTCGAACCACCGAAGGTGAAAACCAGCAGATTTACAGTCTGCCCCATTTGGCCACTCTGGAATATGCCCATTCTCGCCTCAACATCTCTTATTCATCTTGCTCTTACGCGCATCTTTGCCCTTCGAGTCGCTGTCGGATTTGGCCGTTGCCAATCGAGTTTATGCGGCTCAAAGTTTCCGCGCAAATTTTAGTTTGCACGGAAAACGGCTGCAAATTTAGTCAAAAGTTTTGATTTGCGAAAGTTTTTTGCAATCTTTTTTACTTTTGGCTCTGTTTTTCTTTAAATTTTGCCAATTGTCTTTCAATTGCTGGCATTGTTTGTGTAATTGCTTCCTCGAAAGTATCGCTAAGTTTCTCTACGAAAATTTCCTCTCCTGGCAGCTTAACTGTCACGCTCACTTCCTTGTTTTGAGCGGTAGCTGGCTTAACTACTTTCAATGACACCTCCACCTTCCTTATATTGTCACAAAACTTATCCAGTTTACTTACTTTTTTCTGGATGAACTCCTGCAACTTGTCTGTTGCGTCAAATTTGATTGCTTTTACTTCAATTTCCATAGTCGTATTGTTTTTATGAACGCGGATGTGCGTTCTGGTAAGCTTTCTTGAGTTCCTCGAAAGAGACATGGGTGTAAATCTGCGTTGTATTCAGATTAGTATGCCCCAACAATTTCTGGATGGACACCAGGTCAGCGTTGTTGTTCAGCATTGCTGTGGCAAACGAATGTCGCAGCACGTGTGGACTACGTTTCTGCTGGGTTGTAACCTTCGAGAGATTTTGCTTCACGATTATCTCTACTTCTGCTATCGTCAGGGGATTCCCCTTCACGCCGATGAACAATTGTTCGAATCCGCGATCGAATTGTTCGCTTCGTGCGTTCATGTACTCGTGCAGGCAGTCTTCGAGTTCCTTTCCGAATGGGATGATTCGCTGTTTGTTGCGTTTTCCCGTCACCTTCACTTGCTTGTTGACAAAATCGATGTCGCGATCGGCGAGTGAGAGCAGTTCTGCTCGTCTCATACCTGTGAGGTAAAGTAGCAGAATCACAGTTTTATTGAGGATGCCTTCGTACGACTTGTCGCTTTCGAGCATTTCGAACAACTCGTCCATTTCCTTTTCCCTGATAAATGCCGGCAACACTTTTTTCTTTTTCGGCCCCACGATCCGCAACATCGGATCCTTATCAACTGCGCCTATTTTCAGGAGGTAGCGGAAGAACGATCTGAGCGCACTCAGTTTTCTATTGACAGACGAGTTCTCTAACTTCTTTTCGTCGAGAAGGTAAATAATCCATTCTCTGACGACTGTCTCGTCAACAGTCTCCCATGTTATGCCTTCATTCAGACTCTCGAAAAACTCCTCGAACTCATCAAGGTCGGTGCCATAGCTGTCGACTGTGAGTTGTGAGCTATTCCGTTCTGACTTGAAATATTCCAAGAATTTTTCCTTCAACATAACTTCATCCTCGTAATTTGCGGACTAAATTAGTGAATATTCTTGAAAGAACCAAATTTGTTACGCTAAATTTTTGTTTTTTAATCTTCTTTTAACGTTACAGCCCCTTATTCTTCAACTGTATGGAGCTTATTAACGTAAATTGCGTGCTGCATCTTCACACGTTTTACAACAGATGGTTTCTCATACTGCTTGCGTGTTCTCACTTCCTTGATGATGCCAGTTTTCTCTGCTTTTCTCTTAAACTTCTTGAGAGCTCTCTCAATGTTCTCACCTTCTTTTACAGGTACGATAATCATGAATCTTTTCCTTTAATTTTGTTTGTTAATGAATAAATTGATTAAAATGGGTTAAGCCCATTGGGCAGCAAAGTTACTGCTATTTTGCCACATAGCAAAACTTTTTTCAAGTTTTTTTAACTTTTTACACATTTCTGCGCCCTACTCCTTATTATTATAGGGACTTGGAAAGCAAAAGGGCTTTCGTTTTTCGCTTCTTACGGCATTCGGAAAGTGATTATTTTTTCGTTCCGCTTGATAATTCAAAGAAGTTTCTGTAACTTTGCACCCGAAATGCATTTTTAACAGCTATATGGCTTCCGAATTTACCATCCGAATTCTAAATTGGTTTGCTACGAACCGCAGGTCTCTTCCTTGGCGAGACACCAAGGACCCGTATGCCATTTGGCTGAGCGAGATTATCTTGCAGCAGACACGCATTCAGCAAGGACAGGCCTATTGGGAACGATTTATGCACAGATGGCCCTCTGTGAACGACCTTGCGGCTGCTACAGAAGACGAAGTGTTGCGCGAATGGCAAGGATTGGGTTACTACAGCCGAGCTCGCAACCTGCACACTGCTGCTCAGCAAATTGTGGCAGAAGGAGGTTTCCCCACTAACCTCGAGGGCCTTCGAAAGCTCAAAGGTGTAGGCGACTATACTGCTGCAGCAATCGCTTCTATCGCTTTCGACCTACCTGCTGCTGTGGTTGATGGGAACGTTTTTCGTGTCCTCGCTCGCTATTTCGGAATCGATATCCCCATCAACACGACTGAAGGGAAAAAGACATTTACAGCTTTAGCACAAGAACTTCTGCCCCACGATCAGGCTTCAGCCTTTAACCAAGCGATGATGGACTTCGGAGCCATTCAATGCACGCCTCAGTCGCCCAACTGCCCTTCTTGTCCTTTAGCAGAAACTTGCGATGCCTTGCATACTCAGCGAATCAGTTCGCTTCCTGTCAAACTCAAGAAATTGAAAATCAGGGAACGCCGTTTCTATTATTACTACATCAGATACACAGAGAACGGAACTAAGATGACAGCCATCCGACGACGCCCTTCTGGCGACATCTGGGAAGGATTATGGGAACCTTTGTTACAAGAAGGAAGCTCCGACTTCCCAAACATACAAGGCACCTTTACCCTATTGCATCAAGGCGTCAAGCACGTTCTCACCCACCAAATCATCTACGCAGACTTCTTTGTGGTCGAAACAACGAAGAAGCCAAAACTAAACGACTCGTTCATCTGGATACCAGAATCCGACCTCAGTCATTACGCCCTTCCTCGCCTTGTTGAACGGCTTATTGCTAGCATCTAGGGAAATAACAAGGAGAATCAAGGAGTAAAAAATGCTTTCCCTTGAGGAAACTTCTATTCAAAGGCTTGGAATATATGTTCAAAGGCTTGGAATATATATTCAAAGCCTTGGAACAGAAAAAAGCCTTAAGGGGCAGGAATCTTTCTTCTAAGGTCACGAATTCTTTCACTTAAGACAAAGGAAAATAGTCACTAAACAAAAAAAGGTGCCCAACACGTTGGACACCTTTCAAACTTTAGGCTATTGGAATCATGGTAATGGCAGATACCACTTTCCGCCCTTCAGAGCGTCAGCACGAGTGTCGTATTGACCAGCACCCTTACGACGAGCTACCTGATTTGCGATGTAGTCAGGATCGTTGTGATACATTGCATAACGCATCAGGTCGTAGAAACGCAGACCTTCGAACATTCCTTCGAGAGCTTCCTCGTCAAGAATCATCTGTTCGAGAGCTGCCTGATACTGAGGAACACTAGCTGTATATGCAGCATTCCGTTCTGTATTCAAGGCAGAATATGTCAGGCTTTCATCTTGGATAAGCTGAGCGAATGCAATGGAATCTGAATCTGACTCAAATACATATACATAGTACTTATATCCCTGAATGTTTGGAATGTAACGAGTCTGGACAATTCCGTCATAGAGCTCGACGCTATCTTCTGGAATTTCACGCATTTCACGAGTTCCTAGTTCTGAACGGTATCTTGCGTTCAAAGAATCATAGACAACCGCGAGAGAATCAGCTTTTGCCCAAATTGCGGAATCGTGAGGAAGTACATAATACTTGTTGTAGTATGAGTCACCACAACCACGAGAGTGGATTCCCTGCATAGTAACGGCCACATTAGGCTGTGCTGCATTTGAAGAATGACGGTCAACAAATTTATTGCTTGGCCAAGAACCGAGATTACCAAGGAAGTAAGTACCTACTTGATACAAAGCTGCACGCTCAGCAGTAGATACATATTTACTCATTGTATCGTCTGAGATACCATACTTCAGGATTGCAAACGCAGTCTCTGGGAATCCTGCACGGTTGAGTGCCTCAGCAAAGTGGAGCCAGATAATGTTCTTACGATAGAGGTTGAACTCACGAATCTTGGAGTCAGGACCAACATTACTTGTTGATGAAGCATACTTCATAATATGCTGACGATCCTTAGCAAAGCGATCTGTGTACTGGTCGCTAACCTGTGAGCGATCGTAAACAGAAACCAAACGGAGGTCACCCATTTCGAGTGAATCTTCCCACTCTACCTTATCTATACTATAGAGGGTATCACGGTTACCCAATTCCTCAAAGTATCCACAATAGATCTGCTCTTGAGACAACTCGCGAACACGCTTTGAAGGAATAACAGGAACGTAATAGCTGTTCTCGAACTGAGAGTTGAAGAAGCCATAGATTTCACTCCAAGTACCATCGTATGCACAGGTATCAAGTGGAATGAACGCAATTGCGTCATTGTCGATAGCATAGCCTTCGTTAACATTTCTGAAACGACGATCCCAAGTAGAACTTGAGGTTCCAGTAGTCACCTCCTGATTAGTGAAGCATACATAGTCGTGATAATAACGGCAAGCTTCAACAAAGTCGCTCTGATTCTGTGTGAAGCTACCTCTCCAGAGATAAAGCTCACCAAGCATCAAACGTACAGGGATAAAGAACTTAGAACTAGTGTAGTACTCATTGATGGTACCAAAGTTAGGAGTTTCAATTATCTTAGATGCATAAGGCAGCAAGTCGTTGATGAAGTAAGTACAGATCTCGTTCATGTCTGCACGGTTCGTTGTACTTGCTACAATATCATCAGCATCGCTTGAAACCAAAACTGGATCAAGAACAAATGGAACCTTACCATAAGTCTTAGCCAACTCGAGATATGTCCAAGCACGGAAAACCTTTACTGCCTGAATTTCTTTCTCGAAATGCTTCTGATTGTGTGACACAAAGTCTGAGTCAACATATGACAGATAAACGTTACAAGCATTAACAACTGCATAGTAATCAGAAATCTGGTTGTACTCATTCTCTGTAGTGATGTCGTTATTCATCACATCCTGCAAAGAAGTCTTTGCAACTGTAGGGTCGAGGTCAACAAGGTCGGCACGAAGCTCGCCAAGAACGAGTGTGCGGTCAACCAAGCTCTGCATACGGTTGATAATACCCATAATCTGGTAAACCGTATCCTGCGGAGCAAGATTCGTTGTATGCAACTCATCGTCTACAGAAAGCATATCTTCGCACGAAGTAGTAGCAGCTCCAAGTGATGCAAGGAGCAAGCCTGAAAATATGATTGATTTTGTTTTCATATAAATACTGTTTTGTTTTCTCTGCTCCTCCCCGAAGGGAGAAACAGATGAGTTTTATTACAAGTTAATCTTAACTCCAAGTGTAAAGCTACGACCTGAAGGAGTAAAGCCTGCATCGATTCCCTGCAACAATGAGCTGTTAGAGCAAGACACTTCTGGGTCAGCTCCCAAGTACTTAGTGAATGTTAACAGGTTATTAGCAGCAGCCCACAGAGTCACTCCCTGCAAGAACTTATTGTCAGGAGAGATTGGAAGTTTGTAACTCAAAGTAACATTCTTCAACTTAAGGTATGAACCGTCTTCAATCCAACGATCTGAGAAACGGCTGTTGCCCATTGGGTCACCATATACTGCCTGTGGAATATCTGTCTGCTGTCCTTCAGCAATCCAACGGCGGCAAAGTGCCGTAGTCTGATTGAGGAACTCGCTACCGCCTTCAAGAACTGAGCGCTGGTAGTTGTAGATATCGTTTCCAAGGCTATAGTTGAAGTTGAGAGCAAGACTAACGGCTTTTCCGAAGTGGAAGTTAGCATGAACATTTCCATAGATGTCTGGGTTAGGATCGCCAATGATAACGCGGTCAGCTGTAGAGATGATCTTGTCACCATTCTGATCAACGAATTTCATATCACCAGCCTTGAAGTCAATCTTGTTGCCTGCCTTATCAAGAATTCCGAGATTATCAGCAGCAGCGTCAGCTGTAGTAGCATAAACACCATTAGTCTGATAGCCATAGAATACACCCAGAGGGCTTCCAACAGCAGTCAGGATTGTACCATTATAGTAGTCGGCCTCGATTGAATTAACACCACCAGGAAGCTGAGTAATCTTATTCTTGTAATGACCCATGCTTGCACCAAGTTCGAACTTAAAGTTCTTACTGTTAACAACCTTAGCAACAGCTGCTACGTCGAAACCTTCGTTCTTCAATGCACCATCATTTGTCCAGTACTGCTTCATACCTGTTGGGTAAGAGATTGTACCCAAAGTAGCGAGATGGCTAGTTTTTGCGTTGTAGTAGTTAAACTTCACATTCAGGCGGTTGTTGAAGAAGTTTCCTTCGAGTCCAACGTTGAAGCGGCTTGTGCTTTCCCAACGGAGTTTAGAGTTTCCGATATTGTCAAGACCTATACTTGAAACCTTATCCTGAAGGAATGCGTGAGCACTCATGTAAGTGAATGCTGCATTGTTATCATAAGAATCGTTACCCTGAACCTCAAAGCCAGCATTGAGCTTCAACATATTGATTGCGTTATTTGGACGGAACCAATCTTCATTGCTGATTACCCAAGCACCTTGGATTGATGGGAAGAATCCCCATGTTACACCAAACATCTTAATACCTGCATCGGCCTTCTTACCAAAGCGTGAAGAAGACTGGAATGCAAATGAACCCTGAAGGTAATACTTCTCGCGATAGTTGTAATCAACGTTTGCATACCAGTTGAGTGACTTCCAAGTCTCGTCAATACCTTCACCTTTTTTGTGACGAGTTGCCTGGTCAGGAGTCTTATCGTTTCCTGAATCGTAAGCACTAGTCTTAGAATCTTTGAAGTTATCATTGAGGTAGCGCATACCTGCAAAGATATCAAAGCGGTGACGACCAAGTGGTAATGCTAAATCGATACGAGTATCGCTGAGCAAAGCCTTATGCTTATGGAAGCTAGTACCTGTAGAGTTCTCAACAGTTCCCACATTCTCAACGTAGTAGTTAGGCATACCCTGAACTGGAGTATAGTAGATTTCACTGCAGCTATAAGCAGAGTAAGCAAACTGCTCCTGAATTGTGAAGTCACGATTAACATGCCATACAGGAGTTACTACAATGTTCACATCGGTATTATCCACACGGTTCTTGTTCAATGCGTCAGCATAGTGCAAGATACCAAGAGGGTTGGCAATTGAAGCCTTGCTTCCAAGAGCCTCTGAGAGATAATCATCAGCATCAGAAATGAATGTTGAAATCTTACCATCTGTAGAGAAGTCATAAGGAGCAACGAAAGGAGACTTCACAAGTGACAAAACGTTTGGAGATGAGATTGCGTTAGCCTGGAATTCAGGAGCGAAACCGTCGTCTCTCAGGTTACGCTTCAAGTTAGCATAAGCTACGTCGAAACGAGTTGTCAACTTATCTGTCAGGATAATATCTGAGTTGAATCGGATATTGAAACGATTGACATTATTCTTCTTCAAAGTAGACTGAGAATCGATGTAACCTACAGAAAGGTTATAGTTAGCAACATCATCACCTCCTTGGATATGAATTCCGTAGTTCTGAGAGAATGCTTCGTCAAACACAACATCTTTCCAATCCGTATTATTGTGATACATATTATAATAATAATAGGTAGGATCGGTCTGTAAGAACTTGAAGTTCTCCAACTTACTGCCGGCAGTCTTCAAAAGTCCTGATGCATATGCACGATACTGGTCGGCATTCATGATATCAACAGACTTTGGAACCAATTCCACTCCGCCACTGATGTTGACATCGATGACGGTCTTCATGCTCGTGTTACGCTTGGTAGTAACAAGAATCACACCATTTGCACCTTGTGCACCATAGATTGCAGTTCCATTCTTCATCACCTTGATGTCAGCAATATCGTCCATATTGATGTTAGCCAGCGGATTATCATAATAACCGTTGTGCATCATCGTTGACTTGTACATCATATCGTGAATCACTCCGTCGATGATAATCAGCGGCTGAGAAGTAGCATTGATTGAGTGGAAACCATCAATAAACATGCTAACTCCCATGCCAGGAATACCAGAACGAGAGATTGAGCGAACATCAGCACCCAGACGGTTCTGAACTTCCTGATCCAAAGTCAGTGCAGTAGAAGTACCAAAATCTGTTGTAGTAACACTACGTGCTGCAGTTGTCTGAGTTACATAGTCTGCCAGATACTGATCTGAGAATAACTTAATGTCAACTCCTTCGGAGCGGTCGTTAATAGCCACTTGTGAGAAGTTATAACCTTCCAACACTGCAGAGAGCGAAGTAACAAATGTAGGCACACTGATTGTATAGGTACCATCTTCATCAGTCATCGCTGCATAGAAGCTATTGTTGTACGATTTCACTTTTACACCGGCAAGTGGTTCACCTGTTGTAGCATCAACCACCTTACCAGAAACTTCCTTCATCGGATATTTCTTGAGCGGCTTCTGTACTTTCTTCTTTACAGGAGCTTCAATCTCCTCCATATCAGCATCGTCATCCTGTGCAGACATTGGGAGAACTCCTATGCAGAATATCATAGTTGCAATTCCTGCCTTGCAGAAACGCAGCATATTATTTTCAAAATATGTATTCATATATTTCATTGTTTAGGAGTTGTACTATTCTTCATTTTCCGGAACTAAGACTGGAAGATCATCATCTTCATCCTGCTTAATCGGCATTCCGTGTGGACGGAGAACAAGACGGTCGAGTAACATACGACGAGAGTAAGTCTTCGCTTCAGAAGAAGATACATAAGACTGAATCTGAATCATCACACCAGCTTTGCTCGTTCTGTAATAACACTCGGTTAACTCAACAGTTCCCAAGAAGATGGTATCAATCTTTTCAGGATCGCTTCGGAAGTTTTGATCCTTGCCTAAAGAGTCAGCAGGATTCTTCAAAACTTCGTTACGAGTCTTAGGCCATTGTGAACCTGTATCAGTTGCCTTGTTCGTACGATAGAACATATTAACACGGAACTGATATCCCTTCAATGTATCAGCATCCTCTACGCTACGACCATATTTCAAAGGAACAGTTACGAGATAGATGTCATATTTACCTGACAATGTATTAGGAATATTGTAGGCAATATATGGCTGAGCTGCTGCTGTTGCAGGCATCACGTCAAGATAACCTCTCTCTGATACAGGATGAACATTGTCTGAACGATACGAATAGTTACAATTCTTCGTATAGCTCTGATTTCCCTTCTCATCTTCCTCAATATTGATATTACCGGTGCTCTCTGCCTCCAACTTAATTTCGTGGAAGAATGCATCGTAAATCGATGTTGGGAACGAGTCGGTCTTGTAAACAATACCATTACTACAAGTGATCTTATCATAATAGCTACCTGGAGCAAGCAAACCTTCCTCTTCGTATGGTTTGTAGAACACATTATGTTCTGGATCCCAACGGCTATACGTTGTTGTTACCAAAGAGTCCTTGTCGTAAATGTTAGCATTACGGTTATAGAACAAGGTATTCAACGTAAAGTAGTTTGCATAGTATTGCTGCAAAGAGTCACGGTCATCTTCGTGAACATTGAAATTGAAATAGCTGTTCACTAACTGATAACGCTCGTTGTATGCACTCTTACGTGGAGCAATAACCAAATAGTTAGAGTCTTCACGGTAGATGTAAGAATCGAGACGTTGCATCAGTCGATTTGCCTTAATCATCACAGAGTCTACATAGATACGATTTCCATCCTCATCAACTCCACGATAAACGCTTCGGTTTACATCCAAAGAGTCATCATCGTAGTACTTGATGATTGTGTACATAGAATCTACATCAGGGTCAAGTTCCAACAACTCATAGATGTTTGGATGGAAAGTCAACTCTGAATTCATCACATGGAGAATACCATTGTTGCAAACGGTATTAACACTCTTTGCATGAACTGAATCAACTCCAACAACACCATTTGTCAAGGTTGTCTTCTTCTGGTTAAGAAGCATGATATCCTGCTTGTTAGTATTTGACGAATAGTTATAACGAGCAATATGGTTCTTCACAAAACGGGTGATTACCTGATCTTTGTGCCCATTTGCTATTTCAGTGAGAAGGCTGTCTTTATTAAACGATCCATTCACTGGGGCAAATACGGTTACTATCTGGCTTTCGTCAAGGAGAGCACTATAGCCGGTCTTATCAAGGATTTCAAGGAAATCACTTAATTCGTTTGTCGACTTTATCTGCTGATATATGGTAGCATCAACTACATTTCCTGTTGAAAGATTTGGATCGTAGTGATCATCCCAAGTATCAGAACAGGCATAGCTCACCAGCAAGCCAGTGAAGACTAGGATGCCTGTACGGATTGATTTATTTATATTCTTTTTCATAAAAACTTGTTTTAGTATTTATCTTCTGGATAGTATTCATTATTATACACACTACGAGGACAAAGCTCTATGTAGTCGAACGCAAATGTACCCAAATCGCCAAGATCGAGTTTCTGCTGTACCCTTACATAGTGGTCGGTCTTACCATCTGAATGGAAGGTAGTCCAAATGCGGCGCATCTCGGTCATACCATTACGCATCCAGTATGGAGAACCGGTTCCGTCCTGATTGATGCTACCATAGGAAGCAGGTCCCTTCATCCAGCCACGGTTATGCAAAGCCTTGTCATAAGCAGCAATTGCTTCGTCATCTCCAAGATCTTGGTCTGGCTTGTTACCGATTGACGGATCAACACCATCTTTTCTCATATCAAGAGGGATACCACATGGTTTACCATCAAAGTAAACCTGCATGATACCACGGTTGGGGAATCCGAGGCATGTCTGGATACGGAACTCATAATCGCCCTCTGGTACAGGAGGAAGTCGGAATGTGACATCAAACATACCAGAAATCAGCAATTCATCTCCCTGATATGACCAGAAGCTCAGATAACGGTTACGAACATGCATGTGAGTCTTCTGAGTGAAGTCGAAATTCGTCACAAAACCACGCTTGAAACCAAGACAGTGATTAGGATTCACATTCGGGTCGGCAGAGTCACTTGAGCGTCCATACTGACCTGGATAAGAAGGAACACCTCCTACACCAACAACTCCATGTCCACGAGCTCCACTTGTCAGGAAGTCTGGAGACAACGTAGAAGCATCAATTCGCATACGTTCGTTAAGCACCACAGTCTGAGTGACCGATCCATAAGTGATAATGTCTTCGATATAGTGATAAACACCATTCACAGCCACAAGGTCACGACCTGACTCTGCTGGAGACTTAATCTTAGCACCTGGTTCTAATACGCCACGAGAGTCCTTTCGGTTCTGAACTCCACGACGGTTGACATAACGTCCTGCCTGAGAGCCTGAAGGGTAGGAAATCTTCATAATAGAATAAGGAAGCATTGTCTCGTACCAATCAGCTACATCCCAGTGCTTACGGTCAAAACACTTAAGAAGGACATTATCTGCAGTCAACATGTTGTAAACAATACGTGCAGGCAGGAAGTGATATGACACAAACCTATTGAGCGAATTACGACGATCCTTATAGTCCGTCACATTTGCATCCTCAGGATATACCTCATCGTAGATTGTCTTTGCATAAGCCTTCAGGTCTTCAAGATTATTGATTCCATGGGCAGCAAAGACATCATTCTGCTCAATAAATCCAGTGAAGCCATAATACCTATGTTCCATATATCCTACAATGTCACGTTCGACAGCAGTCTTCTGAGCGAACCATTCATCGATAGAATCGACAGACAGGTGGTAGTTTTCATCTTTATATTCGCGCATGAGGGTGTCTAAGTGACAGAGCTTCATAGCGGAATAGAACAGAGAAATCGTAGAGTCTTTCTTCATCAAGTCAGGCAACATTTCTGTAGTTGCATCGATAACCTTATCGACGGTGTGTACAACACCATTCTCCACAGAGTCGTCACGAAGAGTGATTTGTGCAGACTGATTGATTCTATAGACGATAAGGACCTTACCTGGTTCAGATGTAACATCGGAGTCACAGGTGATTGTCAAATAACGGTCCAACATGTTCTGAGTCGGAAGGGTTGCATTTGAAAAGTCAGTTGTATAGAATGATTGCTCAATGATATGTGTAGCTGCAATCGTATCGCAATCGGCAACTGGCAATTCGTCAACCGAACTCATACCACGACCAGCCAGATAAGCGTCAATAGCCTCATTGGTTGGTGCGAATACGGTGTATGAGCCGTAAGTTCCGAGAAGGTCCAGATTTACAAGCTTGGACTTATTGATAATCTCGACAAACTTACTGAATGACTCAGGTCGGTTGAGAAGATATGTGTTTGCCATATCTCCTTTAGCAGTGTAATAATGCTCCACGCCTGGATCATCGTCGCAACTCACCAAGAAGGCAGCCACGAACGTCATTACGACCGCTAGGTATTTATATTTTAAAATAGTAGTTCTCATAGTTAATGTTAAATGTTTCTTTCGTTTTTCTTTTCTTTGTCATAAGCAGGATTCTGCTTCAAGAGTTTGTTACGTTTCAACTCATTCTCTGAGAATGGCATATACAAGAATTCAATCATAGCCATCTTGATTCGCATAGCTTGTGAGTTTGAAGTAAACTTACTACTAAGCAAACCTGAAACGTAAGTAGTATTTCCATCACGACGTGCACGGCGTACTAAGTCATAATAGCGCTTGCCTTCGAACATCAACTCTCTACGACGTTCGTGCTCAACCAGCTCATCAAAAGATTTCTTGGTTGGGAAGTTTGAACGCTGTGGTTTTGCAGCAGCTGTTGCTTGAGGAGCAGAACGCTCATAGATAGCCAATACAATGTTAAATACATCGTCATAATATTCTTTAGCAGTTGTATACACATTATTTACAGGTGATACACGATGTGGAGCTGGAGTTGGAGTTACAGGTGTTGCATTGTCATCAAGATATCCAGCTACCTGAACTTCAGCCTCTGCCTTCATCAACATGATATCTGTAAGTCTGTAAATAATCCAGTTTGCATCAGTCTCTTGACGAGGGCTGTTGTCCAGTTGATCTCCAAGCCAAGCAGTAGAAGAAGCACCAACCTTAACTCGAGCAGTTCCTAATACATACTTTTGGATTGTATAAGGATCACTCTCATGCCACTTGAAACTTGTCTGACTACGGAAGTCAAACGAAGAGAACAAACCAGATGACTCGTAATTTGCACTTGGTTTCTGTGGCAACAGGTCATCGTTTGCAGCTAATTGAGCACCACTTTCAGAACTGTTTCGGCCTCCATAGAGATCACCAATAATGCTATTTTTAGCAGAACTACCATAGCGGTTCTTCTCGTCTTCATAGTTCAACTCGAAAATACTCTCGAATGAGTTTCCGTCACCACCAAAGATCTTATTGTAAGCCTTAGCCAATGTTCCCTGTCCAGAAGTTGGGTCAGATTCTGTCCATTCTTCAAGAAGAGGGAATCCGTATTTAGCATAAATATCACGGCTGATCTGAGGCTTCAAGTTACCATAACGGTCTTCCTTGTACTCGTCAATCTTAGCAGAGATAATCTTATCGCAATACTCTATACACTTGAGGTAATCAGCGTTTCGAGTTGCTGGATCAACTGCCGCATTTGAAGCTCTCCAAAGATACATATCAGCCAAAAGTGCATAGATTGCATTTCGAGAAATACGTGCAGAATTCTCGATTTCTGCAACATAGCGCTTTGGTGCATATACTGCGTATGGCTCCAAATCCATGATCAACGTATCAAGAATCAATTCTTGCTTTGTAGCACCTAAATCATAGTTTTGATCGTCGTCAATTGATGCAACAAAAGTGAACGGAACATCTCCGAAAGTACGGATCAAGTAGAAATAACTCAAAGCACGTATAGCCTTCACTTCGGCCAAATTCTGGCGAAGGTCTGACTCCGTGTAGTTAGGGTCACGTTCTTGAATCACTGGAGCATACAGCTCAACAGTGTTACAACGGTTAATCAGCTTATAGAAAGCACTATAGCTACAAAAAGAGTTGGTCTCAAGGATACTACCATTGAGAAGATATTGAAGGTCTTTACTTGCTTGGCTGATCTGTTGTCCCTCTTTGATATTATCCGAACGAACCTCGCCCCAGACAACCATACTCTTGACAACATCACCACTTTGCAAGCCTGTATAGCATGAGAACACAACACTCTCAACGTCTTTTTTACTGGTCCAATAATTCTGCGCAATAATCTGGTTCAAAGGTAACACCTCGACATCGCAAGAAACAAGAGCCAGGCAAGAAAGAGTTGCCAAACCTATAGACATTATTTTATTATATAGTTTCATTGTTCCTTAATTTTAGAATCCGACATTTATACCTAAAGTAAACTGCTTTGAACGAGGTGTACGTCCACCATCTGTAGCTGCGGAATATCCACCCTGAGAAACCTCTGGGTCAGCACCAGAATACTTGGTGAGAACAAACACATTGTTTAAGTTGAAGTTAAGACTCAAGCTCTTGATTCCGAACTGAGAAAGCCTCTTTGGAGGGAAACTGTAAGACATGGTGATGAAGTTCATACGAAGGAACGATGCATCTTCCATGAAACGGTCAGAACCTAACCAGTTATAACCATAGTCGTGAAGTGCACGTGGGATAACTGCCACGTCACCTTCGTTGTGCCAACGCCAGTTGACAGCACGTGACTGGTTGTTGTTGTCATACATGTTTTCAGCAGTCATACGAGCTTTGTTGATTACCTTCTGACCAATACGATAGTTGAAACGCATGTTGAAGTTAAATCTACCATAGTTAATCTGGAAACCGAAACCACCAGTCAACTTAGGAAGTGAAGAACCGAGGTAAACGATATCGAGCTCATTGATGTTACCATCATGGTTGATATCCTCGTACTTAGCATCACCACCCTTGAACTCATACTGCAAACCACCGTAGTCAAACATCATTGGTTTTGAACGTCCATTTTCATTGAGGATAACCTCACCTGCTGCATTACGAGCAACTGGTGCATCAGGACCACTGACGCCAGGAATTTCTGTCTCACTCCACTCACTGTAAGCATAAACGCCCTTGTGGCGGAAACCATAGATTGAACCGATTGGGTTATGGAGCTGTACACGAGAGAGGTACTGACCATTTTCGTGTTTGAATTCGTCGTTCATACCATCAAGTACCATTGCATCCATTTCCAAGATTTCATTACGGTTGTTAGAGAATGCCATATTGAATGAAACAGAGAGCTTACCACGACGGATGAAGTTGTTAGCAGCAAGGTTGAATTCCCAACCATTGTTACGTACAACACCCTGCAATTTTGCCGGCAACTGTGAATAACCTGATGATGTAGGAATTGGGTAACCAGATACCTGCTCGTTTCTACTTGTATAGACCTGAACGTCTCCGGAAATCTTGTTGCGGAAGAATGCAAAGTGTGAACCGAAGTTCCATGTGTCGTTATTTGCTGGACGAATAATCTTCAGACGAATCTGCTGAGGAGCGATAGCTGTAACTCCAAGGTAAGAACCGTCAGAGCTATAGGTGCTATACATAGAGGTTGAACCACCTGATGGACGACCTGAACGACCCCAACCAACACTGAGAGACAACATGTTAATCCACTTCAGTTTCTCTTTAACGAATTTCTCATCAGAGATATTCCAACGACCAGAGATTCCATAGTATGCACCCCACTTCTTTGGGTTATTGTTTGACTTATCAAAACGTGCTGTAAAGTCGAAACTATATTTACCCTTGAATGAGTAGTGTGACTGGAATGCAAAGTTCTCTGACTTAGAAGGAGCGCTTACGTTACCACTTGCTGAGGTAAGGACACCTCCTGCCAAAGCTGAAGTAATGTCACCTGTTGGGAGCCACTTACGAGAAACACTTTGAGATGAGCTACTTCCTGTGCTGTACTCACCACGAACCATGAACATAAGAGAATGGTCTTCGTTGTTGAAGTGAGGAGTATAGGTTAAGCTATGACGTGTACTAAAGTTATTACTCTTGCTCTGGTCTGTAGAAGCAACGTTTGAATTATTGCCGCTCCAACCATCGGTCTGGAGTACGGAAGGAGTGAAGCGGTGTCCGTCAGAAGCAGAAACGCTGAACGTAACCTGTCCTTGATACTGGAGTCTGTGCTCCTTAGGCTGCGTACCCAAGATGTCGTAACGCAAGATGAACTCAGGATTGAGTGACAAGTTGCTTTGGAGGTTCTTTCCAAGATATGCTGCAGCCAGAGGGTTACCCTTGCTCAAACGGTCATTCAACTGAGAAGAAGTATACTCTTTCTGCATGATGTAGAAATCACCTGTAGGATTCTCAAACTCATCCTCCTCATAAGGAGCAAGGTTTGGCATCATTTGGTATGCGAGATCGGCAAGACCACCACTGCTAGAAGCTGTCTTCTTATTCTCTGTATATGACAATGAGAAGTTGGTAGCTACCTGAATCTTAGTTGAAACATAGTAGTCGAGAGCGACACGTGTAGTATAACGGTCCAACTTCTGATTGATAACGGTACCAATCTGATGGTCATAACCACCGGCTACACGGAATCGAGCCTTATCACCACCACCAGAGAGAGAAACGTAGTGCTGGTGATTCTGACCAGACTGATTGGTGATGGTCTCCCAGTCGGTATTGTTGTTAAACATATGGTACTGAGAGTAGTTAGGGTCGTAGTTGATTTCAGGAATGTAATCAGAAGCTGTATTATCTGCAATTGAGCTCTTCAGCGTTGGATTGTAGTATGCTTCCTTCAAGAACATTGTGTAATCATCACCATTGAGCATCTTCATACCACGAGGCTGCCATGTGCCACTAAAACGATAAGAATAAGTAACACGTGTCTTACCACGTTGACCACGTTTTGTACGGATTTCGATTACACCGTTTGCACCACGGCTACCCCAGATAGCAGTTGCTGCTGCATCCTTGAGGACTGTGATACTTTCGATATCTTCTGGGTTAACCTGGAGGAGTTCTGCGAACTTTTCTTCGTTATAATCATCCTTCTGGTTCATATCGATTCTCAAGTCGCTAGCGTTACCATTGACAACAATCAGAGGTTCAGCATCACCGGTGATCGTACCGACACCACGAAGACGCATTGTTGAACCGGCACCAAGGTTACCGGAATTCATTACGATATCGAGACCTGCGATACGTCCCTGCAAAGCTTCATCAACTGATGTCATTGCAAGACCTTCGAATTCCTTCATGTCAATAGTCTGCTGAGCAGTCGTAATTTCAGTGATAGGAATAGACAAACCCACGTTTTCAGTCTTCTTTGTGTCTTGAACAACGACGGTCTTTATTCGTGTTGAACTCTGCATCACGATTTTGTACACCTTTTTATTAATAGGCAGACTCTGCGTCTGATAACCGATATATGAGACTTGGATGTGGTCCTTAGGATTGACCACCTTGAAAGAGAAGTTACCATTGATATCTGTAACTCCATGGGCAACGATACGGTTGTTATTGTCAATTTCGACAACATTCACCATCATCAATGGTTCTTGTTCATCAGAAACAGTACCAGAGATCACGTCGCCAGCATTAACCTGTGCCTGTGCAAAAGAACAGAAACAAGCTAAAAGCATTAACATTGATATTATTCTTTTCATACTCATAGTTATTTACGTTTACGTTTAGTTTCAGCTGCAGTATCTTCCTCCTCTTTGTAAACTTCAAATGGAGAATAGATGAACTGATTGTTTTCTGGTAATGTTAGATCTTCACCCTCATAATATTTATAAAGGAGAGGATGGTCAATTGCATGAAGAACAACACTTGATGAAGTTTCAATCAAAGTTGCACTTTCTACAGCTTTGTTGTTCAACCAATACTCACGAGCCATCACATTATACATCTTACCCTTATTGACCTGTTGAGGATTAGAGCAAACTCCCTGAACGGTAAGATCTGTTCCTGTGTTGGTAACTGTAAGTTTGTATGAACGTCCTGTTGTAGGATTGGTCTTTGCAGACTCATATCTACCACTTGCGAACTCGTCTCCAACAACTTTATCAATAAAGATGGAGTTATCCTGAATATGATACTTCACAAAATCAAGCATCACTTTACGGAGATGAGATGCTGTGTCTGAAATCTGATAATAAAATTTAGGAGTACCTAACAAATCCATTGAGAGCTTATTAGCTTTTATACCTGTTTCGTCCCAACGAATGGAATCGCCCTTAGCATTAAAGCATGCGATAGTATCCTCTGACTCATCAATTTCAATTGCCTCTTCAAGCATTTCCATAGTTGGAAGACCTTTTGCAAATGCCTCGTCCATTGCATCATTTGTTGGAACATAGATGGTGTAATGATAAGTATTCAACAGATAATTGACACTCTCTTCAACATCCTCTGGAATATAAATCAAGTTACCATTCTTAGATGTAGATGACCAGTTCAGACCTTTCTTTCCTGCTACAGCAGCTAAGGCTCCACACTCACGAAGAAGTTCATAGAATTTAGAGTATTCACCATCTCCTCCAAGCGTCTCATCGTGTTCTGCTAAAATATCACTAACGGCCTTTTGAGCTGTATAAACAGGTGCGTCAACGATGTATGATTTACCGTTTTCCATATTATAAACCTGTGACACTGTCAAAGGTGAGTCTTTTTCAAGTTGGAATCCGCCAGCAACTGTCATCTGACCAGGAACGTCGATTGTTCCTCCTACCTTAACGAAGTTCTTACCCTTCGTCTGATAGAATTGCTTGCCTGGCTCAATTGCACCAATGACAATAATATTATCAAGGAGGTCTTCAAGACGGTCGAATACGCGGTCGGTTGCCGAACTACCGACATAGGTTGTCAATGAGTCGGTCTGAAGCCAACTGCCATCGTCCTGCTTCTCTGCCTTGTAAACAACAGCTTGAATCTGAGAGAAGAGGTTCGAACCACTTGGTTTTGGATTCATCATGAACTTCCAGATATGAGTTTCTGCCTGTCCGAGTGAAACTGGGTCAATGTAAGTCAACAAACCTTCATTTACTGGAATGAAGAAACTATAAGTAGATACCATTGAGTTCAAATATGCAGGGAACTCCAAAAGTGCAATCGCATTGTAAATGACACTTAAGTTCTCGCTAACTACTGCAGGGAACAAAACTGATGAATAAGACATTGGTGAGAACACCTTATTTGTCTGATAAACTGCACCGTTACATGCCAGGAAGACACTGTCGACATCAGCAGTTGTGATACCCATTTCCATTGCAGCATCATTGAGCACTGACTTAAACTTAGATGGAACTGACTGTACTAAAGAGTAAAGCTGATTGTTTTTCAAAAGTTCAACAATCACATGGTCAGGAACATTATCCCAAGTACCGAAGTTGTCTTGGAGAACCTTTCCTCCACCATTATTCCACCAATCAGTAAGAGCCGCATCTGTTGGTACCAACATACAACCCATATCTTCCATTACCTCATCACGGTCACGATCGTTGATTGTACCTGGGTTATAACGGTTCCATCCTGGATCATATTTCAAAAGTTCTGTCAACTTCAAAGAATACAACTGATCCTTGTCTTGGTTGCGGGCTGTTGATTCAATACCGTTACTCTGACTTCCTCTCTGAGCGAAATAAGACTTCTGATAAACAGAGTCAACTGTCGTCTTATAAATACGATTGTACTCGCGTGTAATCGTATAGTCATAGAACGGAGCAGCGAAACGCTCTAAGAAAGAAGAATAAATGCTGAACTGTGGTCTTACACGAATCAACTCTGCCATATTGTCAAGTGGCAACATCACCTTATCGACTTTGTGCAAGAATCCGTTCTTACAGAAAATGTTTGCCTCGACCACTTTACAATCGTTTACATAAGCATCGTCAGAAACATGAGTTCCAGCAGGCTGATTGTAGAGGAAGTCTACATCATTACCTGTAATCATGTTCTGCTCCAAGAAACGAGGCAAGAAATGAATCATGGTTGGAGCTCCTGAGAAGTCCTTGAAAAGAACAATCGTATCATGAGTCTGAGCCAGATTCTTCCAGTACTTAGAGTTTGGAATTTCCGGATCCGTAGTGCTGACTACCAATACGGAGTCGTAAGTCTGGAGAGATGCTGTACGACGCATACATTCGCCTTCAATAGGGCCTTGTACACTTGACAGCAAACTAATTGTAGCAGGATTGTCAATCATAGATGAACGAAGAATCAACTTCTTTTGTGCATCTGTCAATTGATCATAACTTCTCACACCCCATTTATTATTCGCATAGAATTTCGCAAAAGCGTCATCGTCTGCGATAAACAGGGTTTTACTACCTGTTTTTGAGAGAGTTGCCTTCTCACCCAGGTCATCAATTAACTGCAAGAAATTCTTATAGTTTCCGTGATCTTCCATATAACCATAGATTGTGTTCAGACCTGTTGGTTGGTCTTCATCAAGGTTATAATCTGGTGTACAACCAAAGAAACCAAGAGTTGCAGCACACACAGCACTTCCTACAAGAAGATGCTTGCGTAGTTTGTTACTCTGAAAGTTAAACAACATAATTTTAGAATTATTAATTATTGATTTTGATATGTTTGTTTTTGATTATTACAAAATTAAATTAATCTAAGATAACTTACTGTTATTCAGCTATCATCTACTAGCATGTTATGCGTTCTTTCCGTTTTTTTCTGATTCATTGTTTAAAAATTTTAATTGGTTATTAATTGTTAATATTTATATTAATTCAGTGTAATCTCCATTTTGAATCGATAGTAATAATGATCATCGTACACCAGGAAGACACTTGCTGTGCATTTGCTTCCACTGGTTGGTGCTTCGAGATCTGATGTATATGCAAAGTCTAAAGTGCTTGTGTTTGGATTGTATCCCACTTTGCACTCGCTATTACCCCATGCAGTAGCTGTTCCGTCAAACATCATATAAAAGCCGTTTGATGAGGTTAAGTTTGAAGTCAGTTCTCCTGTCCTGACATCCGTGCATGCCATGAATCGCAAGTCACTAACCGTTGCCCCATTTGGGAACTTCGTGCTGATGTCACTCAAGTTGATAGCAATTGCCTGCTTGCTATAGGAGTCAACATAGTTCATGTCATACGTTTTACGAATTGTTTCTTCACCTACTTTTTGCATATTACGCCAAGAATACAGCGATGGGTCGACATTGACATTATCATAAGTTCCTTCAGGAATGCAATCGATTCCGAAATGAACTGATACGGTAATGTATGACGTTTGTCTGTCGCGTGTGATCGCGTAGCGCATGGATGCAACATATTGGTCTCCTTTTTGACAATGATTAGGATGACAGCCATAATTCCAGCTATACACATCGCTGGTACTGAGATTCTTAGGTTCTATGAAGACGCGTGAATTACCGCCATAATCTTCCACATTTCCATCATTATCAAACCAAGCGCCCCAGGTTCCCTGAGCAGTATGTCCACCTGTCGAACCATTGGCATTGAGCGCATTCAGTTTAACACGCGTATTGTTAAAATCGTTAATTGACAAACCCAACATATCAGCCAGTGTATTCGGGTCAATCTCTATATGGTCAGCTTGCGAATAACCATCGGCTAAACTCAGCATTGTAAAGATGTCAATACGATTCTCCGAAATAAACGTGTTAAGGATTCCGTACTTCGGTTCGTCTCCGATTTCTTCAGTTCCCGTCTGTGGGTATGCATTAATGACTTGATCGAGATAAGCCACACGATTATCCAACCACGTTTTCATCTTCGCCAATTCCTGATTGACATCATAAGTTGCTGGTTGCCACCAAGAAGGAGTATCGACAATTGGCCAACGTAGTTTATTGCGATCGTATGCACCCTTGTTCAGTTCTGACACATATTCTTCGACAATTGCCCAACTATGTCCTACAATCGAATCCTTCACTGAATTCCACAATTCTTTATACTCTTTGGTATAACGATCGGATTTGAACATATCAGTGAAGAATCTTGGAGTAGAACCATACATTCCCTTGCGATTAGCAGGATCTGTACCTAAGACTAATTCGCGATAGTCGTTGAAATAGCGGAAGATGTTGCCATCGTAGAAGGTTCCCCAGTCAAAGTCGAAGCCAGCATCCCAATCCCAGAATGGACCCATTGCCCATTTGCCATCACCGTCCTTATACATATAAATGCTACGAGGAGCACATATCTCAACATTCTCAACAAGTTCCTGAATCATCGCCATCGTCATGAATGAGCGCATATCCATCAAAGAATCAAGCGCCTCATAATCGACTGACTTGATGGCACTCTCCAGTTCGGCAAGTACTGCCTGGATAGAATCACGTTGCTCCGTAGTTACGTCATCTGGATGCTTCACGCACATCGGCATATTGTAAACAGTTGACCAGAAATTGTCGGTTGACTGTGGGCTAAGCTCCGGACCATCATCCTTGTCCATTGCCAGTAAGATACCTTCGGCATCAGACACATCTACGCGATTCGTGCCTTGCTGTACCTGTTCGGTCAACAGATACAACCCCTCGTACTCTCCGTCGATAAACAACTCCACAAAACGAGAGTGATTCACATAAGGCATACCCATCCAGCGAGCTACTTCAAACACAAAAGTATTCATCATACTTGTTAGGTCGCGATAGTTTGCCAGCAACACCCAATTCTTTGCTTTAGCCAATCCCAAAACCTTATGCTTTTCATTCAACTTGATGCGATAAGGCTTCTTAGGATAGATACTCCAAGTAGAGTTGCCACGTCCACGAATGCTGCCAGTTCCAGAGTACCAATTATAGCCATCTTTACCATCCAGCGAAACAACGCAATCAACATATTGCTCACGTGAATGAACGCCTACCTGCTCCTTGGTCGTAACACTTAAAGTGTAAACCTGATACTTGTTGTGCGACTGAAGTTCCTCAGACATTTCGTCAACGAAGGTAACACTATCAATCATCGAAATGGCATAGGAAACATCGCTTGAGGCATCATCAGCAGACTCTCCAGCAAACAAACGGAAAGAATGGCCATCAGACGAGAAATCAGAATAAGGGAACTGACTGATTTCATAAGGGAAACTCCAATTAAAGTTGTATTTAGAGTCGGAATGAGTGTTTATCATATACCAATTTTGAGCAACAGAAGGACAGGCCATCACTATGGCCGTCAAGAGGGATAAAAGTTTACTTGCAAGTCTCATTTCAAATCTGTTGTTAATAAAATTGGTACCACTAGCATTAATTGGTGTACAAACTTAGGCATTTTTTTTGGAATAGATAATGTTTTTTAACAAAAAAGTGAAAATCTACCCCTATTTTATTCATAAAATAGTTAAAAATGCCTATATCGACATCAAAGACATAGTCTTTATAGACAGCAAACAAGCAAACAAGTATTGTCAAATTTTTCACTAGTTTTGGGTAAGCATGACCAAACTCCATAACCTGAATATGAAGGTCTTTTCCCATCTGAATTACTGATAGTTTTGCAACCTCTAGGGAGAAACACTTGTTACCTCTTGGGGGAAACACGTGTAACCTCCAGGAGGAAACAAATGTAACCACTAGGGAGAAAAAACTGAAAAACCCTAAGAGAAAACAAATGTAACCTCAAGAGAAAAAAATGGCTAACCCCGGGAGAAAACAAATGTAACCTCTAGGGAGAAAAACTGAAAAGCCCTAAGAGAAAACAAATGTAACCTCAAGAGAAAAAAATGGCTAACCCCGGGAGAAAACAAATGTAACCTCTAGCGAAAAAAATGCAACCTCTTGAAAAAAATGTTTCTAAATTTTGGGGAAAAGGTGATTTCGAATGAACGTTAAAAAAGTATCTCCGACTAAGGGTAAAATCTGTTTCCCTTAAGGGGAATTTTTGTTACCCCTAGGGGCTGCAAAATTTTCTCACAAATAAAGGGTCAATTCAATTTGCTGTTTAGCAATAATTGGAAATAGCAAAAAACAAAAAAACTTATGATCAAAAAACATAAAAAACAGTTATTTCTTTCCTTGTAAAGAAGTGGTTAAATCGTTTCCCTTCATATAATAAAAAACACAGGAAACACGCAACCTGAAAAACTCAGGAATATGCATTCATAATGAACCTATCATTCAAAAAAAACTTCATCGAAGTTATGTCGAACACACATTTAGGGGATGAGAGACGGAAGTGAAAAAGGGATGAAAAAGAGCAGAGATCAATAGGGGTAATAAAGGAGATTAATAGTGGTGTTTAGGAATAATAGTTATTTATAGATTGAAGATTTGCAGACAATATCACCGAATAGAAATTAACACAGAGATTCGAACAAAAACCAACACACTTATCAATAAAAAACAACAAAAACAGCTGCACACAAATTGCACAGCTGTTTAGATGTAAGATATCGTTACTAAACGACTAATTATTCTGCAGCTTTCTCTTCTGCTGGAGCTTCTGAAGAAACGTTTTCAGGTGCAACTTCAACAGCAGGAGCCTCTACTGGAGCTTCCTCAACTGGGGCCTCTTTTGCAGTTTCAGCAACTGGAGCCTCAGCCTTAGTTGCAGACTTCTTAGAACGACGTGTACGAGTAGACTTCTTAGCAGTTTTTGCCATATTTTCATCAAAGTCTACTAACTCGATAAAGGCCATATCTGCATCATCTGAAGCACGTTTTCCGAGCTTGATAATACGAGTATATCCTCCTGGACGATTTCCGACCTTAGTTGCAACAGCGCCAAAGAGCTCAGTAATAGCATATTTATTCTGCAAATAACTGAAAACCACACGACGAGATGCAGTCGTGTCATCTTTTGCCTTAGTTATTAATGGCTCCACATATACACGAAGAGCTTTTGCTTTCTGGAGAGTCGTAGTAATTCTTTTGTGCAGAATTAATGATGTTGCCATATTTGACAGCATAGCAGCTCTATGTGGGGCTGTACGACTCAGATGATTGAATTTTTTATTGTGTCTCATCTTTGCTTAATCTTTTTCCAATTTATACTTAGAAGTGTCTGTTCCAAATGACAATCCATGGCGTTCAAGAAGATCATCCAACTCTGTAAGGGATTTCTTTCCGAAGTTACGGAACTTGAGCAAATCAGCCTTTTGATATCTAACCAAATCACCTAATGTATCCACTTCTGCTGCCTTCAAACAGTTAAGTGCGCGAACAGAAAGGTTCATATCAGTGAGTTTAGTCTTCAGAAGCTGACGCATCCGCAATATTTCTTCATCGAATTCCTCATTAGCATCCAAGTCGTTATTATCTAAGGTAATCTTCTCGTCTGAGAAGAGCATGAAATGATAAATCAAGATTTTTGCTGCTTCCTTCAACGCATCCTTTGGATGTATCGAACCATCAGTTGTGATTTCTAATACCAATTTATCATAGTCAGTCTTCTGTTGAACACGATAAGGCTCAACAGAGAACTTGACATTACGGATTGGCGTATAGGTTGAATCTATAGCCAATTCGTTGATTTCCTTACAGTACTGTCGATTCTCTTCTGACGGAACATATCCACGACCTTTATTGATGTTAAGTTCAATCTCTAAAGTAGCTTTTGGATCTAAATGACAAATTACCAATTCAGGATTTAACACTCCAAATCCAGTAAGATATTTATTAATATCTCCAGCTTTAAACTCTGTTTCATTCTCGATAACTATAGAGACTTTTTCGGACTCTATACCATCGGCATTTTGCTTGAACCTTACTTTTTTAAGGTTCAAAATAATGTTGGTGACATCTTCTTTTACTCCAGGAACAGTAGAAAATTCATGTTCTACTCCAGCAATACGTATGGTATTGATGGCAAAGCCCTCTAAAGAAGACAAAAGAATGCGTCGAAGTGAATTACCAATAGTAATTCCAAAGCCTGGCTCCAAAGGACGGAATTCAAATTTTCCGCACTTGTCGTCAGATTCCAACATTATTACTTTTTCGGGTTTTTGAAATGCTAATACCGCCATTATTAATCTTTATTTAGAGTACAACTCAACTATCATCTGCTCTTTAATATTCTCAGGAATATCTGCTCTCTCAGGCATGTGAAGGAGCTTTCCGCCCTTAGCAGTCTCATCCCACTCAATCCAAGGATACTTGCTGTGATTGAAACCTGCTAAAGAAGCAGCTATTACTTCGAGAGATTTAGACTTTTCACGAACAGCAACCAATTGACCTGGCTTTACAGAATATGATGGAATATTCACAACCTGACCGTCAACTGTAATATGCTTATGACCAACCAACTGGCGAGCCGCAGCCCTTGTTGGAGCAATCCCAAGACGATATACTATATTATCAAGACGAGCTTCAAGACTCTGGAGCAGAACTTCACCTGTTACTCCATCAGTACGTGCAGCCTTTTCAAACAAATTACGGAACTGACGCTCAAGAACTCCATAAGTGTACTTAGCTTTCTGTTTCTCAGCGAGCATAAGTCCATATTCTGAAGATTTCTTGCGACGATTATTGCCATGTTGACCCGCTGGATAATTTCTCTTAGAAAGTACCTTGTCAGGTCCAAATATTGCCTCTCCGAAACGACGAGAGATTCTTGATTTAGGGCCAATATATCTTGCCATATTAAATCTATTTTGTTTTAAGCATTGACATTGTGTGCAGCCGCAACGGCAGAAAGGAAAGATGCCGTCTATTAACAACTCTGTCAAGCAGTTAACTAATTATTAAACTCTTCTTCTCTTAGGAGGACGACAACCGTTATGTGGAAGTGGAGTAACGTCAACAATTTCTGTCACCTCGATTCCTACGCCACAACAACCACGAATAGCTGACTCACGTCCATTACCTGGACCTTTAACGTATGCGGTTACCTTTCTCAAACCAAGGTCGTATGCAACCTTTGCGCAATCCTGTGCTGCCATCTGAGCTGCATAAGGAGTGTTCTTCTTTGAGCCTCTGAAGCCCATTTTACCTGCTGAAGACCAAGAGATGACCTGACCTTCGCTATTTGCCAAAGTAACAATGATATTGTTGAATGATGAGTGCACATGAAGCTGTCCCTGAGCACTAACTTTGACATTTCTTTTCTTAGCAGAAGTTGTTTTCTTTGCCATACTTGATTATTATTTAGTAGCTTTTTTCTTATTTGCAACAGTCTTTTTCTTTCCCTTTCGCGTACGTGCATTATTCTTAGTACTCTGACCGCGTACAGGAAGTCCAATACGATGACGGATGCCACGATAGCAACCAATATCCATCAGTCGCTTAATGTTTAGCTGAATCTCTGAACGAAGATCACCTTCTACTTTATAGTCTGCACCTATAATCTCACGAATCTTTGCAGCCTGATCGTCAGTCCAGTCTTTAACTTTCAAATCTTTATCAACTCCAGCTTTTTCCAATATTTTTGCGGAGCTACTGCGTCCAATACCGAAAATGTATGTCAACGCAATTTCGCCTCTTTTGTTTTGTGGGAGGTCTACACCTACAATTCTTATTGCCATATCTTAAATGTTTTTACTTATCTACTTGGCTTGAATTATCCCTGACGCATCTTGTACTTAGGATTCTTCTTGTTAATTACAAACAGACGACCCTTACGTCTTACTATAACGCAGTCAGGAGTACGTTTCTTTAAAGATGCTTTTGTTTTCATATGCAGTTTGTTATTTATATCTAAAAACTATTCTTCCTTTTGAAAGGTCATAAGGAGACATCTCGACCCTAATCTTATCTCCAGGCAGAATCTTAATATAGTGCATTCTCATCTTACCTGAAATATGCGCTATAATCTCATGACCATTTTCCAATTCTACGCGGAACATTGCGTTTGACAATGCTTCGACGATTGTTCCATCTTGCTCGATTGCTGATTGTTTCGCCATATTAAAATGATTCTTCTTTGATTATCTCTTCAATTTCTTTAAACGATGACAGGATATCCGCTTGGCCTTTGCGAACACAAATGGTATGTTCAAAATGTGCCGCTACTTTAGAATCGCGAGTTACTATTCCCCATTTATCAGACTGCATGTATACCTCTTTGGATCCTAGTGTAATCATCGGCTCTATCGCAATACATAGTCCATTTTTCAAGAGAATACCATTTCCTCGTTTCCCGAAATTTGGGACCTGAGGGTCTTCATGCATTTCCTTGCCGATACCATGACCCACAAATTCTCGGACAACACCATATCCATGGTTCTCACAATGACTTTGAATTGCACTTGAGATATCGCCTAGTCTGTGCCCTACTACAGCTTGTTCTATTCCTTTATATAATGCCTCCTTGGTTATTCTCAACAAATCACGAATATCATCAGAAACCTCACCTACAGAAAAGGTGTAGCATGAATCTCCACAAAAGCCATTCAACTTGGTACCACAATCAATCGACACAATATCACCATCTTGTAATGGTACGTCGTTAGGAATTCCATGTACAACTTGTTCATTAACAGAAGTACAAATACTGGCAGGAAAAGGGTCGCCATAAGGGTTGGGAAAGTTCTTAAAAGTCGGTTCTGCCCCATGATCCCTAATAAATGTTTCCGCTAAAACATCCAATTGGCGGGTTGTAACACCTGGTTTTATGATTTTGGCCAATTCTGCGAGAGTCTTACCGACTAAAAGGTTTGCCTCCCGCAGAAGCTCTACTTCGTCATCAGTTTTAAGATAAATCATCCTAAAATGAGTTTACAAATCAATGTGCGCCACGGATACGTCCTGTATCCAGAAGACCATCATAGTGTCTCATCAGAAGATGGCTCTCAATATGCTGAAGAGTATCTAACACGACACCAACGAGGATGAGCAATGATGTTCCCCCAAAGAACTGGGCAAACTCTCGCTGCACATTAAACAAACTAGCAAATGCAGGCAATACGGCAATTAACGCGAGGAATAAAGAGCCTGGGAAAGTTATACGTGACATAATGCCATCCAAATATTCTGCAGTACTCTTTCCTGGCTTTACTCCAGGGATAAATCCATTATTGCGTTTCATGTCTTCTGCCATCTGGGTAGGATTGATCGTAATAGCTGTATACAAATATGTAAATATGATAATCAAAGCTGCGAAAATCACATTGTAAACAACGCTTGTGTTATCAACCAGCTGCATCATAAATGCATTTTGATTAGCTCCCATAAACTGTGCAATCGTAGGAGGAATAAACATTATAGCCTGCGCAAAAATGATAGGCATCACATTAGCTGCGTAAGGCTTTAATGGAATATATTGACGCGCACCTCCATATTGACGGTTTCCTGCAACGCGCTTTGCATATTGTACTGGAACTCTGCGTACACCTTGCACCAACAAAATTGCTGCTGCTATCACTGCCAACCATACTACAATTTCAACGAGGAAACCAATCAAACCGCCTTGACTCAAAGACTCAAAACGATTTACGAATTCCTGAGAAACTGCAGTTGGGAATCGAGCAATGATACCTATCATAATGATGAGTGAAACACCTTGACCAATACCCTTATCAGTAATCCTCTCGCCGAGCCACAAAATAAACATACTACCAGCTGCAAGAATGATGGTCGATGTAATGTAGAATGTCGTCCAATCAAGACTTGAGAAAATAGCAGTTCCATTAGTCGTTTTGTAGAGGTTCACCAAATATGTTGGAGCCTGGAGAAGAAGGATTGCAACAGTAAGATAACGAGTATACTGATTCATCTTTCTTCTTCCACTTTCTCCTTCACGTTGCATCTTTTGGAAATATGGGACAGCAATACCTAACAACTGCATCACAATAGATGCAGAGATATAAGGCATGATTCCAAGGGCAAAAATTGAAGCCTTAGAAAATGCACCACCTGAAAACATATCCAGCAAAGACATCAAACCACCTTCTGTTTGGGCAGATAAATTTTCCAATGCGGCTGTATCAACTCCAGGAAGGACAATATACGAACCAAACCTATACACAGCCACAAAACCAATTGTAATCAAGATACGCGTACGCAAATCTTCTATCTTACAAATGTTAGAAATTGTCTTTACCAACTTAATGTTTTTAAGTTTATCTATTGCTTTTCCCATTTGTTCAGAGTTTTACAACATTACCACCTTTTTCAGTTATGATAGCCTCTGCTTTTTGAGAGAAGGCATGAGCCTCAACTTCCAACTTAGAAGTCAACTCTCCTTTTGCAAGAACCTTAACCAACTGTTTTGAATTCACGAAACCAGCCTCAATCAGTTCAGCAATTCCAACCTTAGTAAGGTTCTTGTCATCTGCCAACTTCTGAATCGTTGACAAATTGATTGCCTTATACTCTACACGGTTGATATTCTTGAAACCGAACTTAGGCACACGACGCTGCAAAGGCATCTGACCTCCTTCGAAACCGATTTTCTTTTTGTAACCAGAGCGTGCTTTAGCACCTTTATGACCACGTGTTGAAGTACGTCCTTTACCTGATCCGTAACCACGTCCTACACGTTTGCCGGTATGGGTTGAGCCTTCTGCTGGTTTTAAATTATGTAATTCCATTGTTTCAGTTTTTTGAAATAAATAATTAATCTACAACCTTAACAAGGTGACTCACCTTATTGATCATTCCTCGTACTGCTGGAGTATCCTCATGCTCAACTACTTTGTTCATCTTCGTTAATCCGAGAGAATCCAAAGTACGCTTTTGATCTATTGGTCGGTTTGCACGACTCTTAATCTGCTTAATTTTTATCGTAGCCATGATATACCTCCTTATCCTCTAAACACCTTTGTTAAACTTACACCACGATTCATTGCTACCGTCTTAGGGTCACGAATACTTGTAAGAGCAGCAATTGTTGCTTTTACAAGGTTGTGAGGATTTGAAGAGCCCTTAGACTTAGCAAGAACGTCAGTAATACCAACACTTTCAAGAACGGCACGCATAGCGCCACCAGCAACAACTCCAGTACCTTCAGAAGCTGGCATAATCAAAACTCGAGCTCCACCAAACTTTGCATATGCTTCATGAGGCAATGTGCCGTTTAGCACAGGAACTTTTACTAAGTTCTTTTTTGCAGCTTCTACGCCTTTTGCAATAGCAGCTGTTACTTCGCCCGCCTTACCAAGACCGCATCCAATTACACCATTTTCGTTACCAACAACTACGATAGCAGCAAAAGTAAAAGTTCTACCACCCTTCGTTACCTTAGTAACGCGATTAATAGCTACCAATCGATCCTTCAGTTCGACGTCGTTTCCTATTTTTACTCTATTAACCATAATCCTAATTAAAAATTAAGTCCTGCTTTACGGGCAGCTTCTGCTACCTCTTTAATTCTACCATGATACAAGTAACCATTGCGGTCAAATACCACAGTTGAGATACCTGCTTCAATTGCTTTCTTAGCGATGAGTTCACCAACTTTGGCTGCCTGCTCACATTTATTACATTTCTCAAGTCCAAGTGATGATGCAGAAACAAGTGTCTTTGCTTCGTCATCATTGATTACTTGAACGTAAATCTGCTTGTTACTTCTGAATACAGACATACGTGGACGTGCAGCAGTACCAGAAACTTTATTACGTACTCTATATTTAATTTTGATACGTCTTTCTATCTTTGTTATCATATGCGTACAATTTAAAATTATTTAGCACTTGCTGACTTACCAGACTTTCTTCTAACAACTTCGCCCTGGAAACGAATACCCTTACCCTTATATGGTTCAGGCTTACGTAATGAACGAATCTTTGCACATACTTGACCAAGTAACTGTTTGTCACATGATTCAAGCATGATAAGAGGATCCTGATTTCGCTCAGATTTTGTTTCAACCTTAATCTCCTTAGGAAGAGCGAACAAAATCGCATGTGAATAACCAATGGCGAACTCAAGCACATTACCAGTATTTGACACACGATAACCAACACCTACCAACTGAAGAGTCTTCTTGTAACCCTCAGATACACCGATAACCATATTGTTCAAGAGTGCACGATAGAGACCATGGAAGGCATGACGCTGTTTGGTATTATCAGTCATCAACTCTGTATTTTCTTCCAATGTTATGTGGCCATCCTCTATACTAACTTTGATAGCTGGGTTCACATACTGTGATAGTTCACCCTTAGGGCCTTTCACTGTTACAATGTCATCCTTATGAGTAATTGTTACTCCTGCAGGAATACTAATAGGCAACTTACCGATTCTAGACATTATATTTCCTCCTATTAATATACATAACAAAGCACTTCACCACCTATTTTAAGTTCTGAAGCTTCCTTGTCTGTCATTACACCTTTGGATGTAGATATAATAGCTATACCTAATCCGTTAATAACACTTGGCATGTCTTTATAGCCAGTGTACTTACGTAGACCGGGTCTTGACACGCGTTTCAAGCACTGTATTGCGCTTGTTTTTGTTGCAGCATCGTACTTAAGTGCAATTTTGATAGTTCCCTGAGGACCATCTTCAATAAACTTGTAGTTAAGCACATAGCCTTTGTCAAAGAGAATCTTTGTGATCTCTTTCTTCAAATTAGAGGCTGGAATATCCACGACATTATGCTTTGCCTGGATTGCATTCCGAAGTCTCGTTAGATAATCTGCAATTGGATCTGTCATACTACTTAAATTAATCGGGACTCCCCGACAATATTTAACAATAATTATAAAAATCTATATTACCAGCTTGCTTTCTTAACACCTGGAATCAATCCTGCTGATGCCATCTCACGGAACTGAATACGTGAGATACCAAATTGACGGATATAACCCCTTGGACGACCTGTAAGCTTACAACGGTTGTGAAGGCGAATAGGATTTGCATTTGCTGGAATCTCCTGAAGTTTACGAGCTGCCTCATATGCTTCCATAGGTTCTCCTGTTGCAATAATCTTCTTCAAAGCCGCACGCTTAGCAGCATACTTAGCAACAAGTTTCGCACGTTTTACCTCACGTGCTTTCATTGATTCTTTTGCCATATCAATTATTTATTAGCGTCTTTAAATGGTAATCCAAATGCCTTGAGAAGAGCATAACCTTCTTCGTCAGTCTTGGCAGATGTTACAAATGTTATATTCATACCCATAATCTTATCAACCTGATCAATGTTGATTTCTGGGAAGATAATTTGCTCCTGAATACCAAGAGTATAATTTCCACGACCATCAAACTTACTTTCTATACCTTTGAAGTCACGAATACGAGGCAGAGACACACGAATAAGCTTCTCGAGGAACTCATACATTCTCTGACGACGCAAAGTAACCATCACTCCAATTGGCATTTTCTTACGAAGGTGGAAGTTTGAAACGTCTTTCTTAGACATTGTTGCAACAGGCTTCTGACCAGTAATCTGGGCTATCTCAGTCATTGCAACTTCAATTACTTTCTTATCAGCAGTTGCCAAACCAAGACCTTGGTTGACGACTATCTTCTTCAATACAGGAATCTGCATAGGAGAAGAATAGTTAAACTGTTTCATCAAAGCTGGAGCAATCTGCTCAGCATAAACATTCTTAAGATTTGCAGTAGTACTCATTAAATCTCCTCCCCTGATTTTTTAGCATAACGAACTAATTTGCCGTTAGCACCCATTCTTCTTCCTATACGGGTAGCTTTTCCAGTCTTTGGGTCAACTACATTAAGATTAGAAATATGAATAGGGGCTTCCTGCTTAATAATACCTCCTTGTGGGTGCTGTGCTGTAGGCTTTGTGCTCTTTGACACCATGTTCACACCCTCGACTACGGCGCGCTGCTTCTCTACCAGAACAGACAATACTTTGCCTGTCTTTCCTTTAGAGTTACCAGCATTTACGATAACCGTGTCACCTTTCTTAATATGTAATTTGCTCATTACTTTATTAATCTAAAATTAAAGAACTTCAGTAGCCAAAGAAACTACTTTCATATTAGCAGCACGGAGTTCACGAGCAACAGGGCCAAAAATACGACTACCTCTCATTTCACCTGTGTTACTCAAGAGAACGCATGCATTGTCATCAAAACGGATATATGATCCGTCAGCACGACGTATCTCCTTCTTTGTACGAACAATCAAGGCCTTAGAAACTGTTCCTTTCTTAATTTCGCTTGAAGGAATTACGTTTTTTACCGTAACAACGATTACGTCACCTACAGTCGCATAGCGACGGCGAGTACCGCCAAGTACACGGATACAGAGTACCTCACGTGCACCACTGTTATCAGCAACTGTCAATCTAGATTCTACCTGTATCATAATTACTTAGCTCTTTCTACGATGTTAACTAATCTCCATCTCTTTGTTTTACTCAATGGACGAGTTTCCATAATCAGTACTGTATCACCGATATTGCACTCATTATTCTCGTCATGTGCATGGTATTTCTTCGTTTTAGTTACGAACTTACCATAAATAGGGTGCTTCTCCTTGAACTTAGCGAGGACAACAATTGTTTTGTCCATCTTGTTGCTTACAACCACACCCTGTCTTTGCTTTCTTAAATTTCTATCTTCCATGTAGATTCAATTTTATTTGTTAAGTTCTCTCTGACGTAACTCGCCTTTCATACGAGCGATATCACGACGAAGTTTCTTAATTTGTGAATGATTCTCTACAGGAGAAATATGGTGGTTGAACTTCATATTGGTGTAGTTCACTACCTCAGCCTCAACTCGTTCATTAAGTTCAGCTGTTGTCAATTCTCTTATTTCTGAAATTTTCATACCTCTTAAGCGTTTTTGTCGTAGTCACGTCTTACAATAAACTTAGTTGTTGTTGGAAGCTTCTGTGCACCAAGACGGAGTGCTTCCTTTGCGATTTCATAAGAAACTCCTTCTATTTCGAAGAGGATGCGCCCTGGCTTTGCAGGAAATACATACTTGTATGGATCTCCCTTTCCTTTACCCATTCGGACATCCGCAGGTTTCTTCGTGATTGGCTTATCAGGGAAGATGCGAATCCATACCTGACCTTGACGCTGCATATAACGTGTGATTGCCACACGGGCTGCCTCAATCTGTTGAGCAGATATCCAACGTGTCTGCAGAGCTTTAATGCCAAAGCTACCAAATGCAAGTTCTGTTCCTCTATGAGAAACTCCTTTCAAACGACCACGTCCTTTTTGCGGTCTTCTGTATTTTTGTCTTTTAGGCTGTAACATGTTTCAAGAATTTAACGGTTAGACTTTCTGTTTCTGAATCTCCTACCGCCGTTATTGCTACGACCTGTCTCTTTTGTCTGTGAGAAGTTTGGAGCCAAATCCTTCTTTCCAAACACTTCTCCGCGACAAATCCAAACCTTGATACCAAGAAGGCCTACCTTAGTAAGAGCCTCTGCAAGGCAATAGTCAATGTCAGCACGTAGTGTATGGAGAGGGGTTCTTCCTTCCTTATACATCTCTGAACGAGACATTTCCGCACCGTTGAGACGACCAGAAATCTGTACTTTAATACCTTCTGCACCTGAACGCATCGTATTAGCGATGGCTGTTTTAATAGCACGACGATAAGCAATTTTACCTTCAATCTGACGTGCTATATTGTTCGCAACAATAACAGCATCCAATTCAGGGCGTTTTACCTCAAAGATATTGATCTGAACATCTTTGTCCGTCAATTTCTTAAGTTCTTCTTTGAGTTTATCTACCTCTTGTCCACCCTTACCTATGATAATGCCTGGACGTGCAGTACAAACTGTAATTGTGACAAGTTTAAGTGTACGTTCAATGACAATCTTTGAAACACTAGCTTTTGCCAAACGAGCATTCAAATACTTGCGGATTTTACTATCTTCGAGGATATTATCACCGAAATCGTTGCCACCAAACCAGTTTGAGTCCCAGCCTCTTACAATACCGAGACGGTTGCTTATTGGATTACATTTCTGTCCCATAGTTAATTCTCCTCATTTTTTAAAGCGTCCACAAATACTGTTACATGATTAGAACGCTTACGAATTCTATATCCTCTTCCCTGAGGAGCAGGTCTCATACGTTTAAGAGTTGCACCTTCATCAACGAAAATTCTAGAGATATATAATTCTCCGTTTTCTGCCTTTCTATCGTTCTTCTGCTCCCAGTTAGCAATCGCTGAGCGAACTACTTTCTCGAGATCTTTTGAAGCGTCCTTAGAGCAGAACTTAAGCGTTGCTAAAGCCTTGCTTACTTCCATACCTCTTACAAGATCTACTACATAGCGCATCTTGCGTGGAGATGTTGGGATGTTGCGAAGACTAGCAAAGTAGGTAGTCTTTTTAGCCTCTTTTATCTTATCGGCCATTATTTTCTTTCTTGATCCCATTTTGATTTACTTAATTTCGTGATTCTGTTTACTTCTTTCTGTTACCAGCATGACCACGGAAAGTACGTGTGAGAGCAAACTCACCAAGTTTGTGACCAACCATGTTCTCTGTAACATAAACAGGGATGAATTTATTACCGTTATGAACTGCAATTGTATGTCCCACAAAGTCTGGGGAAATCATTGAAGCTCTAGCCCATGATTTAATAACGCTCTTCTTACCGCTCTCGTTCATTGCGAGTACCTTCTTTTCGAGCTTTACATTAATATATGGACCTTTTTTAAGTGATCGACTCATAATTTACTTCGTTAACTAATTACTTTTTACGTCTTTCAATAATGTACTTGGTTGATGCCTTCTTAGGAGCACGAGTCTTGAGACCCTTTGAATACAAACCATTACGTGAGCGTGGGTGTCCACCTGACTGACGACCTTCACCACCACCCATTGGGTGATCATGTGGGTTCATTACAACACCACGGTTGTGAGGACGACGTCCTAACCAACGTGAACGACCAGCCTTTCCTGATGACTCAAGTGCATGGTCAGAATTACTTACGCTTCCAATTGTAGCACGACAAACTGAAAGGACTTTTCGTATTTCACCTGAAGGAAGTTTGATTACGCAGTAGCGTCCTTCACGTGAAGTCAACTGAGCAAAATTACCAGCAGATCTTACCATCTTGGCACCCTGACCAGGACGCAGTTCGATATTGTGAATGACAGTACCGACTGGAATGTTCTGGAGTGGCAGTGAGTTACCAAGATCTGGTGTTGCGTTTTCACCAGACATAATGGTTGAGCCTACTTGCAATCCGTTTGGAGCAACGATGTAACGTTTTTCACCATCTGCATAGAAAAGAAGTGCAATACGAGCAGAACGATTTGGATCATACTCGATTGTCTTCACTACAGCTGGGATTCCATCTTTCTCTCTCTTGAAATCGATGATACGAATCAGCTTTTTATGGCCTCCTCCTCTGTAACGTACGGTCATCCTACCATAGTTGTTACGACCGCCCGTACTCTTCTTTCCGAAAACAAGAGTTTTCTCTGGTACTGATGTAGTAACATCATCAAAAGTACCAATAGCTTTGTGTCTTTGACCTGGAGTAATTGGTCTGAATTTACGAATACCCATGTTTATTAAATGTTACTAAAGAAATCGATAGTTTCACCTTCCTTCAAAGTAACAATAGCTTTCTTGAAAGCATTTGTTTGACCTTTGATAACACCTGAGCGAGTATAGCGGCTCTTACGCTTACCTGCATATTTGATGGTGTTTACAGAAACTACATTTACATTATACTTTTCTTCTACTTCTTTCTGAATCTCGATTTTATTGGCCTTAGGATGCACAATGAAGCCGAACTTATTGTTCTGCTTGTCTGACATAGCTGTCATCTTCTCCGTAACCAATGGTTTGATAATATATGCCATATTGTACCTCCTTACTTATTAAAAGTTTCGTCAACCAATTTAAGTGCATTCTCTGTAACAACCAGCACATTTGCGTTCATCACCTGATAAGTGTTAATCGCATTTGCTGAAGCTATTTCGACACGCTGAATATTGCGAGCGGATAAGAATACATTTTTATTATTAGCAGGCAAGACAAGAAGTAACTTCTTTCCGTCTACGTTCAAACTCTTCTGCAAGTCTACAAATGCCTTTGTTTTTGGAGCCTCGAAGTCGAAGTCTTCTACAACAATTACAGCATTCTGCTGAGCTTTGTATGACAAAGCACTCTTACGAGCAAGAGCCTTAACTTTCTTATTAAGCTTGAACCAATAATCGCGTGGCTGAGGACCGAATACACGACCACCACCTCTCAAAACTGGAGACTTAATGTCACCACGACGAGCGCCACCACCACCTTTCTGACGAATCAGTTTGCGGGTTGAGCCTGCGATTTCACTTCTTTCTTTTGACTTATGAGTACCTTGACGCTGAGCAGCCAAGTACTGCTTTACTGCAAGATAAATTACATGGTCGTTAGGTTCAATTCCGAAGATAGCATCATTCAATTCAACCTTCTTACCAGTCTCTTGACCTTTTATGTTTAAAACTGATACTTCCATTACTTCATGATTGTTACGATTGAACCTTTACATCCTGGCACAGAACCCTTCAAAAGAAGAAGATTGTGCTCTGGAATTACCTTAATTACCTGAAGGTTATGTGTCGTTACCTGCACATTTCCCATCTGACCTCCCATCTTGAGGTTTTTGAATACACGAGATGGAGTGGCACAAGCACCGATTGAACCTGGCTTGCGAAGACGGTCATCTTGACCGTGTGTTGACTGACCAACTCCACCGAAACCATGGCGCTTAACAACACCCTGGAATCCTTTACCCTTAGATGTTCCAATAACATCTACATAAGCAGCATCGTTGAAGAGTTCTACTGTTAAAACATCTCCAAGGTTATGCTCCTCTTCAAATGCGAACTCGGCCAAGTGTCTCTTTGGTGTTGTTCCGGCTTTCTTAAAGTGGCCCATCATTGGCTTTGGAGTGTTCTTCTCTTTAGCTTCCTCAAAACCAACCTGAACAGCTGCATAGCCGTCTTTCTCCACTGTCTTAACCTGGGTTACAACACAAGGACCTACTTCGATAACAGTGCATGGAAGATTTTTTCCCTCGGCACTGAATACGGATGTCATTCCGATTTTCTTTCCTAATAATCCTGGCATTTCTTAATTTGTTTAATTGTTCTCTGAATTCTAGACTTTAATCTCAACTTCAACACCACTTGGCAATTCAAGTTTCATCAACGAATCCACTGTCTTAGGAGTTGCATTGTAAATGTCAATCAGTCGCTTGTAAGTGTTCAGTTCGAACTGCTCACGTGATTTCTTGTTTACGAATGTACTTCTGTTAACTGTAAAAATACGTTTGTGTGTTGGCAATGGAATTGGGCCACTTACTGTAGCATCCGTTGCTTTCACGGTCTTCACGATTTTCTCTGCAGACTTGTCAACCAAGTTGTGATCGTAAGATTTGAGTTTAATTCTAATTTTCTGACTCATGATTTGTTTCTTTTTAATTATGAATGAATTAGGCGGGTATGCAGATTAAGAGTCGTTTGCTAACCTGCACCTTGCCCATGTTTTCGTTACACGAGGTCGGCTCTTCCACCGCACTCCTGCAGTACTGCCTTAGCAACTGTACTTGATACTGGAGCATGATGGTCGTATGTCATTGTTGACGTTGCGCGACCTGATGTGATGGTTCGAAGGGCGGTTACGTAACCAAACATTTCTGAAAGTGGAACCATTGCTTTAACGATTCTTGCTCCAGAACGGCTTGTATCCATTCCTTCTACTTGACCACGGCGCTTATTGAGGTCTCCGATTACATCACCCATGTTTTCTTCTGGAGTAACTACTTCCAATTTCATGATAGGCTCCATCAGAACAGGCTTAGCCTGTGTACATGCATTCTTGTAAGCCTGAAGGGCACATATTTCGAATGACAACTGGTCTGAATCCACTGGGTGGAACGAACCATCAATCAATCTCACTTTCATCGAATCCATTGGGAAACCTCCCAAGACACCATTAGTCATTGCGTTAGTGAATCCTTTCTGTACCGCAGGGATGAACTCCTTAGGAATATTACCTCCTTTCACTTCATCCACGAACTGAAGACCCCCTTCCTTAAAGTCGTCATCAACTGGACCAACTTCCACGATGATATCGGCAAACTTACCACGTCCACCTGATTGTTTCTTGTAAACCTCACGTAAGTTCACGGCTTTTGTGATAGCCTCTTTGTAGTTTACTTGTGGTTTACCTTGGTTACATTCAACCTTAAATTCACGTTTTAGACGGTCGATGATGATGTCAAGATGGAGCTCACCCATACCAGAGATGACGGTCTGACCACTTTGTTCATCTGTACGAACAGTGAATGTTGGGTCTTCCTCTGCAAGTTTAGCCAAACCGACAGAAAGTTTGTCAAGATCTTTCTGTGTTTTTGGTTCTACTGCGATACCGATAACTGGTTCTGGGAAATCCATCGACTCAAGTACGATTGGTGCATTCTCATCGCATAAGGTATCACCTGTATGAATGTCTTTCAAACCTACAACTGCGCCAATATCTCCAGCACAAATCTCCTCTACTGGGTTCTGATGATTTGAGTGCATCTGGAAGAGGCGTGATACACGCTCTTTCTTTCCCGAACGGCTGTTGTAGACATATGAACCTGCAACCACCTTACCTGAATAAACACGGATGAAAGTCAAACGACCCACATAAGGATCTGTAGCTATCTTGAAAGCAAGAGCAGCTGTCTTATCATCCTCGTCCGGTCTACGGTCCTCTTCCTCCTTAGTAGATGGGTTGGTACCGACTACATTAGGTGTATCGAGTGGTGATGGCAAAAATGCACAAACGTAATCCAGCAGGGTTTGAACGCCTTTGTTCTTGAATGACGAACCACAGAGCATTGGAGTCAACTCCATACTAACTGTAGCTTTACGAATCGCAGCGATGATTTCATCCTCTGTGATCGTAGAAGGATCGTCAAAGTACTTCTCCATCAGCGCCTCATCAGCTTCCGAAGCTTTCTCAAGCAGCTTATCTCTCCACTCTTCTGCCTCGGCCTGAAGGTCTGTGGGAATTTCCTCTACAGAGTAGTCAGCCCCCATTGTCTCATCATGCCAGTAAATCGCCTTCATCTTGATGAGGTCTACTACACCCTTGAAGTTTTCCTCTGCACCGATAGGGATAACGATCGGACATGGATTAGCGCCCAGCACCTCTTTCATTTGGCGAACCACTTCGAAGAAGTCTGCTCCGCTACGGTCCATCTTGTTCACGTATCCCATACGTGGCACATTATATTTATCTGCTTGACGCCACACTGTCTCCGACTGCGGTTCAACTCCACCTACAGCACAATAAGCAGCTACAGCACCATCAAGAACACGAAGTGAACGTTCCACCTCTGCAGTGAAGTCCACGTGTCCCGGAGTATCAATCAAGTTAATCTTGTACTTGTTGTCGTTCCAGTTCCAATATGTTGTTGTAGCAGCTGATGTAATAGTGATACCACGCTCCTGCTCCTGTTCCATCCAGTCCATTGTTGCAGCACCATCATGAACTTCACCAATCTTGTGAGTCAATCCAGTGTAGAAAAGGATGCGCTCAGAAGTAGTCGTTTTACCCGCATCAATGTGGGCCATGATACCAATATTGCGCGTCAAATGCAAATCACGTTTAGCCATATTCTTTCTTTACTTTACCTAAAAATAATAACCTAATTACCTTATTAATACTATTAGAACCTGAAGTGTGCAAATGCACGGTTTGCTTCAGCCATACGGTGCATATCTTCCTTACGCTTGAACGCACCACCCTGCTCGTTATAAGCATCCATAATCTCTGAAGACAGCTTCTCAGCCATGTTTTTGCCAGAGCGCTTACGAGCGAACGAAATCATATTCTTCATAGAAATGGCTTCCTTACGGTCAGGACGAATCTCTGTTGGCACCTGGAATGTAGCACCACCGATTCGGCGAGACTTCACCTCCACTTGAGGAGTGATATTATCAAGAGCCTTCTTCCATATTTCGAGAGAAGGTTTGTCTGCATCTTTCATCTTGTTCTCAACGATTGAAAGTGCGTTGTAGAAGATAGAGTATGCGATACTCTTCTTTCCATCATACATAAGGTGATTCACGAACTTCGTCACCTTTACATCACCATAAACTGGATCTGGCAAGATCACACGTTTCTTTGGTTTAGCTTTTCTCATTGTCTTGTTTGTTTGAATTTTAGTCTGAGGTTGCAAATTGTGTTACTTCAATGCTCTCACCCGAACATTTACTCAACCCTCCTTAGCGTCCCTTCAAACTCAACAGTTAATACTTTGATTTACTTCTTAGCCTTAGGGCGCTTAGCTCCATACTTTGAACGGCGCTGAGTACGGCTTTCTACACCAGCAGTGTCAAGTGCACCACGAATAATGTGGTAACGTACACCTGGAAGGTCCTTAACACGGCCACCACGTACTAGCACGATTGAGTGCTCTTGCAGGTTGTGACCCTCTCCTGGAATGTAGGAGTTTACTTCTTTCTTGTTTGTCAGGCGAACACGCGCTACTTTACGCATCGCCGAATTAGGTTTCTTTGGTGTTGTTGTATACACACGAACACATACACCACGACGCTGAGGACATGAGTCCAAAGCTGGCGACTTGCTCTTGTCTACCAACACCTTTCTACCTTTTCTTACTAGTTGTTGAATAGTAGGCATTTTGTTTTTGTTTTTTATGATTTATATTTTATATAATTATACATTTCCTTCTGCCTCTCAGACACCCAATGTCACCCTTACGGGCGTACCTTTCCTCACCCCCAAAAGGGCATAATTTGGGCATAAAAGTCCAAAAAGCGGTGCAAAGTTAGTAAAAAAGTATGAAATAGACGCTTTTCTTTCAATTTTTTTACACGAAAAGGCCTATTTTTTGCAAAAAGTAGCAATTTTTAAGTTTATTTAACCCAAAATCAAGCTTCTCCTGTGCCAAATGGTGCAATTGTCCGTCCTTTAGGATCCGGCTGATGCAGATCGATTGTTCCGAATTGACGCTCATACCCATTTACTCGCTCTTGAAGTGCATAAAGCAATCGCTTTGCATGTTCTGGTGTCATGATGACTCTTGAGCGGACTTCTGCTTTTGGTAGACCTGGCAACATTGCAATGAAATCCAATACAAACTCTGATGGTGTGTTTGCAACTATTGCCAAATTAGAATAGACTCCCGAAGCCACTTCAGGCTTCAGTTCTATCTGCAACTGTTTTTGATTATCGTTCTCCATTATATGATATTTTTTATTAAATGCTGATATGTTGGAACTACAATTAACGATTGATAGCTTACTTAAAACCTCAACCCCTTAACCAAAATGTTCGTACACCTAAGGATAATTACTGTTCCCTCTAGAGGGAATCTATGTTTCAAACTATGAAACGTACATTTCAAACTATGAAACATAAATTACCCTTAAGGGAAAATTGATTTACCCCTAGGGGCTGCATCTTTTATAGTCAAGGTATTTATGCCAACTCATACATCATTGCCTTTAGTTATTATTCAATCCAAATCTTGCACGCATACATTATATATAATAATAAGGTGTGACGTCAATCAGTTTGCCCAGCCTTAACGTGCAATTCTTTCTCGTTTCCATTCACCTCCACTTTGGCATCTATAGAAACGCCCAGTTCTACTAAGGGAGTCTTGTTTGTGTTTCTATACTGCTTCAAACCGTTCTTCAAGAATTCTAGATAATGCTCCACATTATCGTCAAAAGCATAGCTCTGTGAAAGCGGATTTCCTTGATGGTCAAGCAACACATAGAACGGCTGTGCATTTGCTCCGAACTTACTGCTTTGTAGATAGCTCCACTTATCGCCTATTGTCCGTAATTTCTGTTCTTGTCCATTAACGTTTACCACGATTGGTGCTGGAAGAGGTGTTTTATCGTCCACAAACAGCTGAATCAGAACGTAATCATTTGTCATGATGCTCGCAACTTGTGGATCTGTCCATACAGCCGCTTCCATCTTTCGGCAATTCACACAGCCGAATCCAGTGAAATCAATTAACACTGGTTTGTCGTTAGCTCGAGCCATCTGCATACCCAAATCGTAATCATTGGAGCGTGCCTTCACCTCTTGCGATTGCAGATTGAAATCTTGAGTCGACATCGGTGGAGCAAAAGCGCTAACAGCTTTCAACGGGGCGCCCCATAGCCCTGGAATCATATAAATGGCGAATGCTAACGAAATCAACCCAAGGAAGAATCGCGTCACACTGATATTACGCTCCTCAGCATCATCATGTGGAAACTTAATGAGCCCAAACTGATACATAGCCAAACAGATAGCCAAACCAATCCACAATGCAAGGAAGGTTTCACGATCCAATATGTGCCACCCATAAGCCAAATCTGCTACAGAGAGGAATTTCAGCGCAAAAGCCAACTCAATAAAACCAAGTACCACTTTAACTGTATTCATCCACCCACCACTTTTTGGCATAGACTTCAGCCAACTTGGGAAAATAGCGAATATCGTGAAAGGTAATGCAAGTGCAATAGCAAATCCCAACATTCCTATAGCAGGAGACAAAATATCACCCGTAGTGGATACCTCTACAAGCAAGAATCCAATAATTGGGCCTGTACATGAGAAACTGACAAGAGTCAGAGTAAACGCCATCAGGAAGATGCCCAGCAGACCTCCAGTTTTTTCAGCCTTATTGTCAACTGCATTACTCCATGAAGAAGGGAGTTGCAGTTCAAAAGCGCCGAAGAATGATGCCGCAAACACTACCAACATCAGGAAGAAGAAGATATTGAAGATTGCATTTGTGGACAAAGCATTCAACGCACTCGCACCAAACAACGCTGTAACAATCAAACCCAAGGCCAGATAAATCACCACTATAGATACACCATAAATGATGGCATCACGTATTCCTTTCTTCTTGTCACCGGAACGTTTCAAAAAGAAACTTACAGTCATTGGAATAATCGGCCATACACATGGAGTCACCAATGCGACCAATCCTCCCAATAATCCAAGAAGAAATATCTGCCAAAGAGAATTATTTGTTGTCGTATTCTCCTCGAATGCCTTGAGTTTATCTACGACAGGAGCCCAAAGGTCAGCATCGTCAGACAATTCTTCTAAAGAAGCTGTTGCCGTGGAATCCGTTTGTGTTGAAGCTTCAACATTTTCTGTATCCTCAACCGAGGATGGTTGATTCGTTTCTGGATTATTATCTGCTGTTTCAGTTATTTCAGGAGCTACCTGCTTTTCTTCTTTCTTTACTTCACCATCGTAGCTAAAATCCACCTTCGTCGGAGGAGTGCAGCTCTGATCATTACAAGCCCCATACTCTAAAAAGCCCTCCACATGGTATTTTCCTCCCTCGAGTGTTAATTTTTGGGAGAACGATGCTGTATGTTCGAAATAATAGACATCGGCTTCGAACATTTCTTCAAACTTCTTAATTGGGGAATTCTTTGGTGTCAATGCCCCTTTAAGCTTTGCTCCGCTGATTTTCTCCACCGTAAGACTAGTTGGTGTAGGTCCGAACTCCACCACTTCGGTGGAATACATGTGCCAACCAGCTTCTATCGTAGCATTAAAGATTAGCTCTGCTTCTGTGGCAGAGATTTCTTTTATTTGACTTTGTACTTTTACGGGATTTGCCATCTGTGCATAAGCAACAGATATCGTTAGCAAAAAAACAATCAAAAACAATAGTTTTTTCATAATCGGATTTCTTTTCAACTGCAAAGGTAACAAATTATTCCGAATCCACAAAATAAAACTTCAAAAAACGAGAATTTCACCCTTCAGCATTCGCATTCTAAATGTTCTAAGTAGTTGGAAGACTTTTTTTTCGATATAAAAAAGCAACGACTGCCCCAGAGATATTATGCCACACACTAAAAATGGCACCAGGAATAGTGGCCAATGGGTAAGCGGCAAAATGGATCGTAGCCAAGCTGCTAGCTAGCCCTGAATTCTGCATACCAACCTCAATAGAAATAGCACGCATCTTCGGCTCTGACAGACGAAGCATACGTCCTATCAGATAACCTAAACCAAGACCACAAACATTATGGAGCACAACAACGATTACAATCAACAATCCACCTGCCAACAACTTCTCTGCATTTGCAGAAATCACAATCGCTACAATCAACGCGATGGCTATCGACGAAAATGCAGGAAGATAATCAGTTGCCTTTTCAGTAAATTTCGGCCAAAGCCATTTAACAAAGAGTCCCACAACTATAGGCAGAATCACTACCCATAGTATGCTTAAAAACATGCTGAGAACATCTACATCCACGCTTTTCCCTGCCAACATCCACGTTAACAGAGGAGTCAAAAATGGTGCCAACAGAGTTGAAACGCCTGTCATACCAACAGAGAGAGCCAAATCGCCTTTAGCCAGATAAGTAATTACATTAGAAGCAGTACCACCTGGGCAACAACCTACCAGAACTACACCCAATGCCAAAGCTTCGTCGAGTTGAAACGCTTGCGATAATCCCCATGCCAACAAAGGCATGATGGTGAATTGAGCCAAACAGCCAATGATGACATCTTTAGGACGACTAAAAACAATTTTGAAATCCTCAAGCCGTAACGACATACCCATACCGAACATGATAACACCCAGCAGCGGATTGACGACAGCGGGTTTGATGGAACTGAACAAACCTGGCACAACCAATGCCAACACAGCAGTTGCCAGCACTAGCAAACCCATGTATTCAGAAATGTAATGACAAAGTTTTTTCACGATTTAATACTTCTATTCTTTAACCAGTCCTTCCTCCATCAGAATGAGTAGGACAAAAGCAGCCAACTGGCGTGTTATCTTCTCTGACGTTAATGTAACATTCCAACATCGTGGTTCACTAGCCAGCAGACCATTCTTCAATTACTACTGCAAAATTACTATAGTTCTTTCATTCCACCAAATAATTCGTCCAAAAACTACACTCTGATAAGAAAAATGAATTTTTCCCCCACATTCACAGCGTCAAAATTTGCGCATTTAGGAAAAAGTTCGTATTTTTGCAGCGATAAAGCATTTATATGATGCAACCTATTACTATACTTTCAAATTCTTAACACATGAAACGATTACTGATTATTATCACGACAGCATTGATGACGCTGACTGTTTGTCAGCATGCGATGGCTCAGCAGCGCCGTCCAATCGACCGCGAACATCCTCTTTGGCTCATCCATATTGATGTATGGAACTCTGCCGATCCTCAGAAGATTATCGACCTCATCCCCGAGGACATCCGCCCATTTATTTGTATGAACCTCTCTCTCTCGTGCCAGTTCGATACCGAGACCAGCATGTATCGTATGCCACGTAATGCCGTCCGTACCTATAAATCATGGGCTTCGGTATGTCAGCAGAATGGCATGTGGTTCTCGTGCCAACCTGCAAGTGGAGGTCACACCCACATTCAGGATTACGATTTAGAGACCTTTGAATACTTCTTCAAAACCTACCCTAACTTCCTTGGATGGAACTACGCTGAACAGTTCTGGGCATTTGGCGATGCTGGCGATTTAAGCTCTCAAACCAAGTCGAGCCGTTGGGCGTTATTTGCCAATTTGGTAGAAATGTCACATAAGTACGGCGGTTTCCTCACCGTCAGCTGGTGTGGAGGCATCTACCATTTCGACACCGACCCTATTGCCGAGCTGAAGACTGAGCCACGATTCTTAGAAGCGTGCAAGAAGTACCCCGAGGCAATGGTTTTTCTTTATAAGTACACACATGCCAGCAGCTTCTACAACAACGAAAGTGTCTGCTTCGGTCCATTCATCTCTGGTTTGACAAAGAACTATGGAGTGCGCTACGACAACTGCGGTTGGAACGGAGCGATGGATGGTCTGGTAGGTAACGGCAAGTGCAAGTACCCGGGTAGCGCAGGCATCGGAACGGTGATGGAGCAGACATGCGTCAACGGAGGTGCAGTATGGGATGGTCCCGAACTGATTTGGAGTGGCGAATGCTTCCAGAATCAGGGGGATTCGAATGTCGATGGTTACACACGCCGCAATTGGACCACCTTCCCCAACTTCCGTGCTATCTGGATTGACATGTGGCGTCGTATCATTGATGGAACGATGTATATTCCTTCGCGTGAGGAGGTGGTTGAAAAGACCAAGATTGTCATCATCCACGATACGAACGACGACTTCCGTGTATGGGACAACCTCTACGATGGACTCTACAAACAGGCCGACCCTGCTAATCGCGGCAACGGTAATTGGGGCGACAACCTCTGCTATTTCAAGTCATCGGGCCGCTATGGTGCTATTCCTATGGTAACAGGCCTTTACGACGAAGCAGCTAAGGCCATTCCACTACAGATAAAGAAATCGAACTATTCATCACGCTGGAGTACGCAGACTCGTAAGGTCAGCGATTTCAACAGCCGCTATCCCGAGGTATCTAAGGGTGACCTCTATGTGAACCGCTATCGCAACCAGCTGGTGACTTACACTCCATACACCTATTTGAATAAAAAGAAGACAGCTTCGGCCGAAATCCCATTGCAGTACAACACCTGTGATACACTGCAACTCACCTACGGCAAACTCTCCAGTGGCATCATTCGCGAATATGCCGATCACATCGATATCTATCTGAATAACTATCGTAATGACACCACTACCCAGCAGACCGACAAAATCGTCATCAAGGGAGTTACTGCCGAACCTACGACAAAGTTGACCAAAACAACGACCAATGCTCCTGACCATAATGCAAGTCTTACGGGCAGGGCTTACGATGCTGAGGCAAAGACCTTTACCGTCAGCGTCAAGCACATGGGACCTGCTATCCTGCGTATCAACTGTACTGGAGAAGCCACAGAACGCCTCACGGATGTATTGCCTGCAGAAACGCTCTCACAGCCTAAGCAACCTGAACCATTCAGAGGTCCAATCCTCATCGAGGCGGAGAACATGGACCGCAAGGATGCCAACTGTTCACTCACCCACTCCGGATGGTGGGCACAGCAGTTGAAGGACTTTGCCGGCATGGGTTATATCGAAACGAAGGCAACTACCAACTGCGCCCTACGCCATCAGCTGAAACTTGCCGAAGGAGGCAACTACAACATACTTGTACGCTACTGCAACAGCAACAAAGCTGGCAACATGCGTGCCACAATTAACGGAACCGCCACGAATGTAGCCTTCGAAAAGGCTGGTATGAGCGACTGGCGCATGGCCGTCATTCCTGCGACACTGAAAGCTGGCAGCAACACCCTGATACTCCAGAACTCTGGTTCCATCACGATGATTATCGACCAGATTATCTACGAACCTGCTGACACACCTCGTGAGAAGTTCAAGGTACTGATTCGCCCATCCGACTTCGGTATGGTTACTGCAGATGTTGACTCTGCAGCTGCAGGCGACACAGTCACACTGACCATCACACCAGAAGAGGGTTACGGCATCAAGTCAATGGCCGTCGTCAACTCTATCTTCTTCTCGCAGGGCAAGACCATTCCGTTTAAAGCAGGAGCAACGACAACTACCTTCGTTATGCCTGACGACAATGTGACCATCCAACCATCATTCTACGACACAGCAGCTATCTACGAGCTCGACTTCAGCGACGTAGCCAGCGGTGCCCTGCCTATGGGCTGGCGCACTACCGACGGTAACGATGTGCGCAACTATCCTGCTCAGAATGGTAGCGGTCCACGTACCTTCACAGGTATGACTGGCTATCAGGGAAAGTCTCTCTACTGGCGTACCACCAGTGCAGAATATGGGCGTCTATCCAATTACCAGTTGACCCTTGAGCCAGGCAACTATCAGCTTGTCTTTGCGATGGCAGCATGGAAGGGCACACCGACCTATCAGGCACGCATTCTCAACAGCAGCGGTGCAAACGTCAAGACCTCTACCACGCTGACTGCCCGACCAAACGTTAACGGCAACTACGCAGGAGACGTCTCATCGGCACAGCGTAACACCCTCGATTTCGAGATAACCAAACAAGGTAAATACATCATTCAGTTCCGCGAATCAGGAAGCGGCATGCAAGAGTTCCTCCTTGTCGAATGCCGTCTGCGCTATTTAGGTGACGATACGGGCATCAGTCAGCCTACTGTTGACCGCCGTCCTCAGCAGGGCATCTACAGCCCAACAGGAGCACGCCGAGATGGTCTACAGCCTGGCATCAACATTATTGTCGATGCTGATGGAAACACCCGCAAGGTACTCGTAAGATAAGATAAGATAAGATAAGACAAGACACTAGAGCCTCCACCCTCCCAACACAACGTAGTGAGCGGTGGAACAAGCTCACTATCAATGAGAAGCTTGAGCTTCTGAAATAATTTCAACATGAAGACAGACATACAGATTGCACGCGAATGCGAGCTAAAGCACATCAGTGAAATTGCCTCTCAGTTAGGTATCGACCCAGAAAAAATTGACCCCTACGGACGCTACATGGCGAAGGTGCCCATCGGCCTTATTGACGAAGAAAAGGTGAAGAAGAGCCGGCTCATCCTCGTAACAGCCATCAGCCCAACGAAAGCGGGTATCGGAAAGACTACCGTCAGCATCGGACTTACATTGGGGTTGAACAAGATTGGAAAGCGAGCTGCAGTAGCTCTGCGCGAGCCTTCGCTCGGTCCGTGCTTCGGCATGAAGGGTGGTGCTGCAGGTGGAGGCTACGCACAGGTGTTACCGATGGAGAAAATCAATTTGCATTTCACGGGCGACTTCCATGCAGTGACCTCAGCCCACAACACCATCAGTGCCTTGCTCGACAACTATCTGTACCAGCACCGCAAGGAAGGGTTTTCGCTGCGCGAGATATTCTGGAAACGTGTACTCGATGTGAACGACCGTGCCCTGCGCAATGTGGTGACAGGTCTGCGTGGCGATGGTGTGGTGTCCGAGACGGGATTCGACATTACCCCTGCATCAGAATTGATGGCCATCCTTTGCCTTGCTACTAGCGAGGAAGACTTGCAACGCCGTATCGAGAACATCGTGCTGGGCATTACAGCCGATGGAAAACTCTTCAAAGTGAAGGACTTGGGTGTTGCTGGAGCTATCACGGTTCTGTTGCGTGACGCCCTCAACCCCAACCTCGTACAAACTACGGAAAATACGCCGGCCTACATTCATGGCGGTCCATTTGCTAACATTGCACACGGCTGTTCGAGTGTGGTAGCCACGAAGATGGCTATGACGTTCAGCGACTATGTGGTGACCGAGGCAGGTTTCGGTGCCGACCTAGGTGCCGAGAAATTCTTCGACATCAAGTGCCGCAAGACAGGTTTGCAGCCACGTCTGGTGGTCATCGTAGCCACTACCCAGGGACTGAAGATGCATGGTGGAGTGGACCTTGAACACATCAAGGAACCTAACGCCAAGGGACTGACGGAAGGTCTGAAGAACCTCAACCGCCACATCCGCAACATGCAGGGTTTCGGGCAACCTGTTGTAGTCACTTTGAACCGCCACGACAGCGATGTGGAGGAAGAGATAGACATCGTTCGCAAGAACTGCGAGGATATCGGTGTGGGATTTGCAATCAACGAAGCCTTCCTAAAAGGTGGCGAGGGAGCTGCCGAACTGGCACAACTCGTTGTCGACACCATTGAGCGTCAACAGCCGCTTCCTATCCGATTCACCTACAAGGAAGCCGACCAGTTGGAGGACAAGATTGAGAAAGTGTGCAAGCGTATTTATGGCGCATCGGCTGTGGAATACAGCAAGACGGCAAAGAAGAAGCTGGAGGCACTGCGTGCCACATTCACTGATGAGGACGGTGCTATCGCCCACTACCCCGTCTGCATTGCCAAGACTCAGTTTTCGTTCTCAGCCGATTCCACCCGCTACGGCTCCCCAGAAGGTTTCACCATCCGCATCCGCGACATCATTCTCAACTGCGGTAGCGAGATGATTGTGGCCATCGCTGGCGACATGCTCCGCATGCCAGGTCTGCCCAAGAACCCACAGGCAGAGCATATCACCATCGTGAATGGCGAAATCGAAGGACTCTCATAACGGTATTTCGCATATTACGAAATAGCGGAAAAAGCGGAAGAACGAAGATAACGGATTAACTTAGATTCCCCTCGATGAGGGGGATCTTTTTTTAAAACCTTCGAGCACTGAATTCTATCTTCTGTTGCGGCAGGATGCAATCACTCACGATGTTTACATTGCCGCCATCAGCATCGGCTCCAGCAGCAATCTCTATCGTGCACTCCTCGCCAGGAAGCAGACCTCGGAGGGATGTCGTCGAGCGGACATCACCCACAGCGAACCACGCATCGCGATAGAGCGGTGCAACTCCCTCATTGACAACCACCATGCGAGTGTGACTACCATTCGTTTCGCACCGCTTGACAACAAAACGGTAACCTGTTGCCATCGAACCTTCACGGAATCGCTCGGCAGTAGCTATGCCGCCACGAGGCGCATCATTGGCAATCATAAACGTGATATGATACTTACGCGCCTGCTCCTCCCATGTATGACCATAAAGCCCGTCAGGACTGAGAAACTCCTTCTGGTCTTTCGGCGAGTAATAACTAATCTCTCCACCACAAACACCAGTTTGCCAACGTACTCCACGACCGATGGCATTCCAACACCTCTCATTGAAGCCGCCCTCATGGCTCTTGTGCATGAACGAATCGTCAAACAATCCGAACGTCAGCGCCATCAGTTCGCCTTCGTCCATCACAGGCGAATACTTGCGGTCGCTGGCATCTACAGACACCAGCCAAGGAAGCCCGTCAGCCACCTTGTTCATGTGCAAAAAGAACTGCCGTTGGAAAGCTTTTGTAGGGAAGTTTACCCCAAATTGCAATTCATTGCCATAAAGATGATACTCCGACCAATGGCCAAAACCCACTTCGAGGAAAGCTAGACGAGCATCATGGCTATACCTCTTACAAAAGTCGGTATAGAACTGAAGGGTAAAACGCTGTAATTCCGTATTGCTCCAGTCGGCATAATACGTCGGACCGTCGCCACCTGGGTTCGAGGCATAGGTCTCATGATAGTCCGATCGTTGTTTGATATACTGAGGTACAGCAGTCGTTCCTCTCTTTCCGTCAACATCCGTACCCGATGGATACTCATAACGGAACCTTGCCACAAGTTGATGACCACGGCTCGCCACATCGTCCAGCAACCGTTCGAACCAACTCCAATCATACAGAATCGTACCATCGTCCCTGCACCCCATCACCACCTTACAAGGCAAGCAATACGAAAACTCCAGTTGGATGCTCTTGCCATACGAGATGTTACGACCTCGAGCCTCATCGGGCCAAAGCACCAGACCAGTCATCGGCTGCGGACCTGTTATCTCCCGATTCATTTCTACCATTGTCCACGTCTGAGTATGACCAACCATCAGCCCTGCCACCCAAAACACAATCATTAGACAACCCTTTAGTTCCATATTCTATCCATTGATATGATTCGACTACAAAGATAGCCTATTTCAGCGAACTCACCAAATAAAAACGAAAAAAACTGTAACTCATAGTTGGTAGGCAGGGCGAAGACTGATGACAATCATTTCTCATTTTAATTGCAAAAGCATGCGAAATACGCGAAATACGCGAAAACTTGTTCTTACTGATGACAATCATTTGATGATTGCTTTGTTGAAGAACAAAAGTTGAATTGATTGTGAAGTATCTTGAAAGTGAACTTTCAGAAGTACTTCATAACATATACAACTCTTCATTAGTAAGAATATTCAATATTAATTTTCGCATTGGTTTCGTATTTTCGCACTTTTTCGCAATCCATAAATCCGTGTGAATCCGTGCGATTCGTGTTCAAATAAATTATATGGATAAAATTAAATGATAATTATATGTCTGAATCTTGAACTTTGAACCATCTTAGCTGGAAAAGTTTTTTTAATGTATTTTTCTAAATCTACACACAGTGTTATGCAAGTGATCCCTATAGTCTCTTTATATTCTATCAGGTTATTTCAATAAAACTCCATACTTTTTACACATCATATCTCTAGTTCTTCTCTAGTTCTTCTCTAGTTCTTCTCTAATTTGAAACTAGAGATGAATTGGAGATAAAGTAGAGTAGAACATAGCATAAATATAAGAATCACTATAGCAGCAATGGTGAAAGACATGTATGGTGCTATCGGAAGAGTAGGGAGGATTACGAGGACGATTGATTCGCAGTGTGGGACTAAAATTAACAACCTTTATGAAAAAGGAATGTTAAAGGAGATTAAAGGGTAGTTATAGTTTGTTTTGCAAAGAATGATTGATATTTGTCAATTTATTAGGGATTTCTAGAAAAAATTTGACAAATTGTTTTTCGGTTCGGAGAAATGGTCGTAAATTTGCACCCGAATTTAAGAAAACGCGACAAAATGATATTCGGACAAGTGTTTCAAAACACATTTGACATACTGAGCCAGTTTGGTAATCAGTCATGGAATAATAAGAAGAACTCGAATTATAATTGGGTTCTCTCTAATGTGTTGTGTCCATTCACCAGTCCGATGGACTTACAAGAAAAGATTAGAGTATGATAAAGATTATAAATGTTTATGAGAAGGGACTGGTTCTTTTACGGAATCAGTCCCTTTTTTAATATTTTATTGTTTGAGGTTTCTGGATTCAAGGTTCAAAGATAACAATAGACAGCAGATAGTAAACAAACACAAAATAAAACACGATTATGGTAACATTGTATGAGAAGAGTAATGAACACGATGCTTGTGGCATCGGTTTATTGGCGGATTTGAAGCGTACCAAAACTCATCAGTTGGTCGATGAGGCCCTAACGGTTCTTGAAAACATGAAACACAGGGGGGCTGAATCGGAAACTTCGACGCTGAAGGGGGGTAAAGCATCGGGCGACGGTGCTGGTATCTTGTTGCAGATTCCGCATGAGTTTATCTTGTTGCAGGGAATTCCTGTGCCTGAACGTGGTAGATATGGTACGGGATTGGTATTTCTACCTAAGGACAAGAATTTGCAGGATGCGTATGTGGAGCTGATTCATCGTGAGGTAGAGGGTGCAGGACTGACATTGTCGCATGTACGTAACGTCCCTGTCAACTCTGACATTCTAGGTGAGGCTTCTGCAGCTACGGAGCCTGATATCATTCAGTTGTTTATCACGGGTGTGAATGACGTGGAGCGGTTCGAGACCGACCTGTATCTGCTTCGCAAGCATATCGAGCAGAAGATTCAAGACAAGGATTTTTATATTGTATCGTTGTCGAGTCGGGTGATTATCTACAAGGGCATGCTGACTTCCACTCAGCTTCGCGAGTATTATCCCGACTTGAGCAATCCGTTCTTTACAAGTGGAATGGCGATTGTCCATTCGCGTTTCAGCACGAACACATTCCCAACTTGGTCGCTTGCCCAGCCGTTCCGTATGTTGTCACACAATGGTGAAATCAACACTATTCGTGGCAATCGTGGTTGGATGGCAGCACGTGAGAGTGTGCTCTCATCGCCGGCTTTGGGCGACGTGAAGGGTATTCATCCGATTATTCAGCCCGACATGAGCGACAGTGCTTCGTTCGATAATGCTCTGGAGTTCTTTGTCCGTTCAGGAATGTCTTTGCCTCATGCCATTTCGATGATGGTACCTGAGTCGTTCAACGACTTGAATCCTATCAGCGACGAGTTGAAGGCTTACTATGAATATCACTCCATCTTGATGGAACCTTGGGACGGTCCGGCTGCCCTGTTGTTCTCGGATGGTCGATATGCTGGCGGAATGCTCGACCGAAACGGTCTGCGCCCATGTCGCTATCTTATTACCGAGGATGGTATGCTCATCGTGGCTTCAGAAACCGGTTGCCTGAAGGTTGATCCAGGACTGATAAAAGAAAAGGGTAAGTTGCAGCCTGGCAAGATCATGATGGTCGATACGGAGGATGGAACCATCTACACGAACGATGAAATCAAGCTGAAACTGACTCAGCAATGTGAATACAGCCGTTGGTTGCATACAAACCGCATCGAGTTGGGTAAGTTACATAGCGGAAGGAAGGTGGAGAACGGTGTGGACGACTTCACACGCAAACTGCGTGGCTTTGACTTCACGCGTGAGGATGTAGATAAGGTGATTGTACCGATGTGTGTAAATGCTCAGGAGCCGCTCACCTCAATGGGAAACGACACTCAGTTGGCCGTACTTTCCGACCGTCCGCAGCTACTCTTCAACTATTTCCGTCAACAGTTTGCACAGGTGACCAACCCACCTATCGACCCTATCCGCGAGGAGTTGGTGATGTCGCTCACAGAGTATATCGGAGCTGTAGGTATGAACATACTGACACCCAACGAGTCGCATTGCAAGATGGTGCGTCTGCCACAACCTGTTTTGACAAATACAGAGTTGGATATCCTTTGCAACATTCGCTACAAGGGTTTTAATACAGAGAAACTATCCATCCTGTTCGATGCCGACAAAGGTGAAGAGGGAATGCGTCAAAGACTCGAAGAGCTATGTAGTGAGGCGGAGAAATCGGTTGATAAGGGTATCAACTACATCATCCTTTCCGATCGCGGCATTGACGGCGAGCATGCTGCCATTCCTTCATTGTTGGCCGTAAGCACCATTCATCATTATCTGATTTCCGTACAGAAACGTGTCCAGACAGCTCTTATTGTTGAGAGTGGTGAGATACGTGAGGTGATGCATGCAGCCCTTCTGTTGGGTTACGGAGCAAGTGCCATCAACCCTTATATGGCCTTTGCAGTCATCGATGATTTGGTAAAGCGTGGCGAGGTTCAGCTCGACTATGCTACAGCAGAACGCAACTACATCAAAGCCATCGATAAGGGTTTGCTGAAGATTATGAGCAAGATGGGTATCTCAACCATACGTTCATATCGTGGAGCCAAGATTTTCGAACCGGTAGGACTGAGCGAGTCCTTACTTCGCAACTATTTCGGAACAGCCTCATCGACTATCGGAGGAATAGACCTGAAGCAGATTGCAACTGATGCCGTACGCATGCACCAGCAGGGCTATGCATCCGAGCCAGACGATGTATTGCCCTTCATCGGACAATATTCGTTCCGTAAGGATGGTATTCTGCATGCCTGGACACCCGATGCGATTGCTACGCTACAGTTGGCAACCCGTCTGGGCAGTTATAAGAAATTCAAGGAGTTCACCCATATCATCGACGATGTCGAGCAACCTTTGTTCCTGCGTCAGTTCTTCCGTTTCAAGTCCAACCCCATCCCGTTAGAGGAAGTGGAACCAGAGGAGCAAATCATGCATCGTTTCATCGGAGCAGCCATGTCGTTCGGAGCAATCAGCAAGGAGGCTCATGAGGCGATTGCCTTAGCGTTGAACAAGATAGGCAGTCGAAGCAACACAGGCGAAGGAGGCGAAGACGAAAGCCGTTTCAAGGGTGAGGTCGAAGGAGTGTCGCTCTCGAGTGCCGTGAAACAGGTTGCATCAGGACGATTTGGCGTAACGACTGAATATCTGGTGAACGCCAAAGAGATACAAATAAAAGTGGCACAAGGAGCCAAGCCTGGCGAGGGAGGACAATTGCCTGGCTTCAAGGTCAACGAAATCATAGCGAAGACTCGTCACAGCATACCAGGTATCTCACTCATCTCGCCTCCACCTCATCACGACATCTACTCCATCGAGGACCTTGCACAGCTGATTTTCGACCTCAAGAACGTAAATCCCGAAGCCCAGATCAGTGTGAAACTCGTAGCAGAGAGCGGTGTGGGCACCATTGCTGCAGGAGTAGCAAAAGCAAAAGCCGACATCGTAGTCATTTCGGGTGCCGAAGGAGGCACAGGCGCATCACCTGCCTCATCAGTACGCTATGCAGGCGTTTCGCCCGAGATTGGTTTGGCTGAGACACAGCAGACCCTTGTGCTCAACGGTTTGCGCGACAAGATAGAGATTCAGACCGACGGGCAATTGAAGACCGGACGCGACATCGTCAGCATGGCACTTCTCGGAGCAGGTCAGTTCGGCTTCGGAACCATCCAACTCATCGTGCTCGGCTGTGTGCTCATGCGTAAGTGTCACACCAACAGCTGTCCCGTCGGGGTAGCCACTCAAGACCCACGTCTGCGTGCCCACTTCCTCGGACGGTCGGAATACCTCGTAAACTACTACACCTTCCTCGCACGCGAGGTACGTGAGTATATGGCAGAGATGGGATTCCGACACTTCGACGATATGATAGGACGTACCGACATGATCGAAATCGACCAGTCACGATGTACAGAGAAAACCCGCACACTCGACTTCACACGTCTGCTCTCGCTCATCGACAACGGGCATCCGCTTCATGCCGTTTCACACCCTATACATAAAATCTACGACGTACTCGACCGCGATATGATGATGGCAAGTCAGGAAGCCCTCAACGCACATCAGAACGTAACACTCCATTACGACATCGTCAACACCAACCGAGCTGTCGGAGCCATGATTTCCGGTCAGATAGCAAAAACATACGGAGGTGAGGGACTGCCCGAAGGTACCATCAACATACACTTCAAGGGGTCGGCAGGTCAGTCGTTCGGAGCGTTCCTCATGCGAGGCATCTCGTTCACCCTCGAAGGCGAGACCAACGACTACATGGGCAAGGGTCTCTCGGGAGGATGCATCAGCCTCTATCCGCCTCGACACTCCAAGTTCCAGGCAGCTGACAACATCATCGCCGGCAACACACTACTCTACGGAGCAACTAGCGGAGAGGTGTATATCAACGGCAGGGTAGGCGAACGATTTGCCGTCCGCAACTCAGGAGCCACAGCTGTTGTCGAAGGTGCAGGCGACCATTGCTGCGAATACATGACAGGCGGACGAGTCGTCGTGCTGGGCACCACAGGTCGCAACTTCGCAGCCGGTATGTCGGGCGGACTCGCATACGTGTGGGACCGAAACCACGACTTCGACTACTATTGCAACATGGACATGATCGAACTCAGTCTCATCGAGGAGAAAGCACGACGCGACGAACTCCACGAACTCATCCGACGTCATTACCTGCGTACAGGCTCACCGCTCGCCAAACAGATGCTCGACGACTGGAACCACTATGTCGAACAGTTCATACAAGTCACTCCTATCGAATACAAACGAGTGCTGCACGAAGAAGCGATGCGACAACTCGACCAGAAAATCAACCACATACAGAGAGACTATTAACGGTTAACGGTTAAGGGTTAAGGGTTAGAGGTTAGAGGTTAGAGGTTAGAGGTTAAAGGTTAGAGGTTAGAGGTTCAAGGTTCAAGGTTCAAGGTTTCAACTATTAAACTTTTAAACTATTAAACTTTTAAACTATTCAAAAATGGGAAATCCAAAAGCATTCATTTCTGTGCCCCGTCAGGAAGCCGGACACAGACCAGTATATGAGAGAATCAAAGACTTTGCAGAAGTGGAGCAGACACTCAACGAGAACGACCGTCGACTACAAGCTTCACGATGCATGGAGTGTGGTGTACCCTTCTGTCATTGGGCTTGTCCGTTAGGCAACAAACAACCCGAATGGCAGGATGCCGTCTATCGAGGCAAATGGGAGTTGGCCTACAAGCTGCTTGCAGCCACCAACCCATTCCCCGAATTCACAGGCCGCATCTGTCCTGCACTCTGCGAGAAAGGCTGTGTGCTGAACCACAGCATTGATGCGCCCGTCACCATTCGCGAAAACGAATGCTCAATCATCGAGCGAGCATTCAGCGAAGGGTATGTACAGCCTAAGACCTACACGTCGAACGGCAAGAAAGTAGCCGTCATAGGTGCAGGACCGGCAGGAATGGCAGCAGCAGTCGCACTCAACACGAAAGGATACCAGGTCACCCTCTACGACCGTCGTAACGCCATAGGAGGACTTGTACGTTATGGCATTCCAAACTTTAAACTCAATAAATACGTCATCAATCGGCGGGCTGAACTCATGCAAGCAGAAGGAATACGATTCGTGATGAATACCGAAGTCGATACAACGAAACTGCCTGAGGGTTACGATGCCTATATTGTCGCTACAGGTACCCCTACTGCACGCGACCTTAATGTGCCTGGACGAGAACTCGAAGGAGTATATTTCGCGCTCCAACTCCTCAGCCAGCAAAACAAGCTATTGACAGGTGAAGACCTCGATGGTGAGTCGCCAGTAAATGCGAAAGACAAAAAGGTGCTTGTCATCGGTGGAGGAGATACAGGAAGTGACTGCATCGGAACGGCTCATCGTCAAGGAGCCAAGAGTGTCACCCAGATAGAGATCATGCCGAAACCTCCTGTAGGTCACAACCCCGACACTCCTTGGCCTTGGTGGCCGGTTGTTCTCAAAACCACCACCAGTCACGAAGAGGGTTGCGAACGTCGTTGGTGCTTGACAACCAACCGTTTCATCGATGACGGGAACGGTCATGTGAAAGGAGCCGAGGTTGAAGAGGTTGAATGGATAGCTCCCAAGGACGGAGGTCGTCCACAGATGCGCCCTACAGGCAAGACCGAGACGATCGACTGCGACATGGTGCTCCTTGCTATGGGCTTCTTACGTCCCGAACATCCCGAATACCCCTCAAACGTATTCGTTGCAGGAGATGCAAAGTCGGGTGCCAGCCTTGTAGTTCGAGCTATTGCAAGCGGTCTTCAAGTAGCAGATGATGTGGATAAATTTCTTGCTAAGAACTAAGAACGGACCCCCCACCCCCCTTTAGGGGGAGATAAGAAGGTTCAAGAGTTCAAGAGTTCAAAGTTCAAGGTTCAAGAGTTCAAAGTTCAAGAACTGTAAACTATAAACTGTAAACTAAATCGTAAATTAACTAGGATCGTAAATGCGAATCAACACAAACTACCTCCAGCTCTCAGGTCGCTATCTCTTTGCCGAGATAGCCCGACAGGTGAGCGCATATAAGAGCGCACACCCCGAGGCCGACATCATCAGACTTGGAATCGGTGATGTGACCCGTCCTCTCCCCCCGACAGCTATCCGTGCTATGCGTCAAGCAGTTGAAGAATATGCCGACACACGCACCTTTCGCGGCTACGGACCGGAGCAGGGTTACGACTTCCTCATCGATGCCATCATCGCTCACGACTTCGCCCCCCGAGGCATCCGTCTCGACCGCGATGAGGTCTTCGTCAGCGATGGAGCGAAAAGCGATACAGGCAACATTGGCGACATATTAGCTACCGACAACATCGTAGGCATCACCGACCCCGTCTATCCTGTATATGTCGATACGAACATCATGGCAGGACGTAACCTTTGCTACATTCCCTGTCATGCCCAAAATGATTTCACGGGCAACATCCCCACGCAGCACCTCGACATCATCTATCTCTGCTATCCCAACAATCCTACCGGAGCCGTCATCACACGCGAGAAACTCACAGCATGGGTCGATTACGCCCTACGCCATCAGTCGGTTATCCTCTACGATGCCGCCTACGAAGCGTTTATACGCGACGACACACTTCCCCACTCCATCTACGAAATCGAGGGAGCAAAGCGTTGTGCCATAGAGTTCCGCAGTTTCTCCAAGACTGCAGGTTTCACGGGTGTACGATGTGGCTACACGGTCATTCCCAAGGAGTTGAAGTCAGAAGATGGAACGAGTGTCAATACGTTATGGAACCGTCGTCAGTGTAGCAAGTTTAATGGAGCAAGCTACATAGCCCAACGAGGAGCCGAAGCCGTCTATTCGCCCGAAGGAGCGCGTGAGGTTCGCTCCATCATCGACTACTACATGTCGAATGCAGCCTTTATCCGTAGCAGTCTTGCCAACATGGGACTTACCGTTTATGGAGGAGAGCATTCGCCCTACATCTGGGTATCCACTCCCGACGGTGAGGACTCCTGGCACTTCTTTCGTCGCCTGCTCACCGATGCCCATGTAGTAGTCACCCCAGGCGAAGGGTTCGGCTCGCATGGTGAGGGATATGTCCGCATCACAGCCTTCGGAACATGTGACGACAGCCATGCAGCCATTGAGCGAATACGGAAAATCGTTTAAAAGTAGAAAAGAAATATGGAACCACTCAAACACGAATGTGGTGTGGCAATGATACGTCTGCTCAAGCCCATCCGACACTATCAGGAGAAGTACGGCACATCGTCGTATGCCCTCAACAAACTCTATCTGATGATGGAGAAGCAGCACAACCGAGGGCAGGAAGGAGCGGGCATAGCCTGTACCAACCTCAATGCCCAACCAGGCGAGGAATACATGTTTCGTGAACGTGCCCTCGGCAAGGATGCCATCGCTGAGGTGTTCGAGCATATCGATATCGACCTTTGGAACGAGGCAGAGATCTTCATGGGTCACCTCCGCTATTCCACTACAGGCAGGAGCGGACTCGCACATGTCCATCCCTTCATGCGTAGAAACAACTGGCGCGCAAAAAATCTCTGTCTATGCGGCAATTTCAACCTCACGAACGTGGATGAGGTGTTCAGAGAAATCACGGCAAAGGGACAACACCCTCGCATCTACAACGACACCTACATCATGCTCGAACTCATGGGGCATCGACTCGACCGCGAGAGCGAGCGCCTCTATAACATCGCTGTGCTGCAAGGACTTGAGGGAATGGAACTGACAAGGTACATCGAGGATAACATCGACATCACGAACGTACTCCGCTCCTCCACCCCCCTTTTCGACGGAGGGTATGTGCTGTGTGGTTTCACGGGTAGCGGAGAGATGTTCTCCATGCGCGACCCTTGGGGCATCCGCCCTGCTTTCTGGTATCGTGACGACGAAGTGTTGGTTGTTGCCTCCGAACGTCCTGTCATCCAGACCACCTTCGACCTCCCCACCGACAGCATACACGAACTCCTTCCCGGTCAGGCACTTACCGTCCGCAAGAACGGCAATGTGGCGCTCACACAAATCCTTCCCCCCCGAGGCAATCATGCCTGCTCCTTCGAGCGCATCTATTTCAGCCGTGGGAGCGATCGTGACATCTATCGCGAACGTAAAGCACTTGGCGAGCAACTCACATCCCAAATCGACCGAGCCATCGATGGCGACTTAGAACATACCGTGTTCAGCTATATTCCCAACACAGCCGAGGTAGCCTTCTACGGAATGCTCGACGGGTTCAAGAAACAACTCAACGAACAGAAAGTCGAACAGCTCTATCGACTCACTCAGCAGGGAAAACCTTCGCGAGCAGAACTGCGTGCCATTCTCCACAACTATGTCCGCAGCGAGAAGGTTGCCATCAAGGACATCAAGCTCCGCACATTCATCTCTCCTTCCCTCACCCTCAGTCCCCCAGAGGAGGGAAGACTGGAGGGGAACGCCAAAGAGGAAACGTCGGTATTGTCGGCCGACAACACTTCAAAGGGGACCATATGGGGACATCAACGTAACGACCTTGCCGCTCACGTTTACGACATCACATACGGATCGTTAGAGCCGCAGGTCGATAATCTGGTTATCATCGACGACTCAATCGTTCGCGGGACAACCCTCCGCGAGAGCATCATTCGCATCCTCGACCGCCTGCATCCCAAGAAGATGGTGCTGGTGAGTTCGTGCCCTCAGGTGCGCTATCCCGACTATTACGGTATCGATATGTCCCACCTCGACGAGTTTATCGCCTTCCGAGCAGCTGTCAGCCTACACCTCGAACGCGGCAGCTGGCAAACCCTTCACGACATCTACATCAAATGTGTCGAGCAGCAAAGCCTTCAGCCCGCTCAGATGCGAAACTATGTGAAACTCGTCTATGAGCCGTTCGACGCAGACGAGCTGTCGGCAAAGATGCTGGAACTGCTTCGTCCCGACGGAGTTACCACCCCCATCCGACTGGTCTTCCAATCACTCGAAGGATTGCATCGTGCCTGTCCCCATCACCCAGGCGACTGGTACTTCAGCGGCGACTATCCCACTCCCGGAGGCATACGCATGATTAATCGGGCGTATATTGATTGGTACGAAAAGAATGATAAAGGTTAAAGGTTAAAGACCTTATCTAAACTCTAAACGCTAAACTCTAAACTTTACAATATGGACACAAAATACATCTTTGTCACAGGCGGTGTGGTTTCCTCGTTAGGGAAAGGCATCATTTCGGCAAGCATAGGCAAGCTGCTGCAAGCACGCGGCTACAAAGTGACCATTCAGAAGTTCGACCCCTACATCAACATCGATCCAGGCACACTCAACCCCTATGAGCATGGCGAATGCTATGTGACATGTGACGGCATGGAGACAGACTTAGACCTCGGCCATTACGAACGGTTCACAGATATCCAAACCACACGAAACAACAGTTTCACGACAGGTCGAATCTATCAGGCTGTAATCGAGAAAGAGCGTCGAGGCGACTATCTTGGCAAGACCATTCAAGTGGTTCCGCATATCACCGACGAAATAAAGCGAAGCATCCAGGCAAGTGCCGAACACGAGCATTTCGACTTTGTCATCTCAGAGATTGGCGGCACCATCGGTGATATCGAGAGTGCACCTTTCATGGAAGCAATCCGTCAACTTCGTTGGGAGATGGGACATAATGCCGTGAACATCCACCTTACCTACGTGCCCTACCTCCATGCAGCAGGCGAGTTCAAAACCAAACCCACACAACACTCCGTGAAGGAACTGCAGCGTATGGGTATTCAGCCCGATATCCTCATTCTCCGAACCGAGCATCATCTGGACGAAAGCATTCTGCACAAAGTAGCCTCGTTCTGCAACGTGGAGCCGACGTGTGTGGTGCAAAGCGAGGATATGCCAAGCATCTACGAGGTACCCGTCAACATGCAGCAACAGGGACTCGACATCGCCATATTGCGAAAGCTCGGAGCACCCCTTCAGCTCGAATCAGGAGGACTCGTGTCATGGTATCATTTCCTGCATCTTCAGCAGGAAGCCAAGGAGGAAGTGTCAATAGGCCTGATAGGCAAGTACAACCTTCAGGATGCCTATAAGAGCATCCGCGAGAGCCTCAGTCTGGCAGCCATCTATCATGGACGGAAGGCAAACATCCGGTTCGTCAACAGCGAAACGCTAACAGCAGCGAATGTGGGGCGGCAGCTCGAAGGCATGGCAGGAATCGTCATCTGTCCAGGATTCGGCAGTCGTGGCATCGAGGGGAAAATTATCGCAGCCGAATACAGTCGCACCCACGACATCCCCACCTTCGGCATCTGCTTGGGAATGCAGATGATGGTAATCGAATTTGCCCGTAACGTACTCGGCTATAAGGATGCGAACACCACCGAGATAGACACCAACACACGCCACAATGTCATCGACATGATGGAAGACCAGAAAAGCATCTCGCAAAAGGGAGGAACCATGCGACTGGGAGCCTACGATTGTGAACTCATCGCAGGCAGTCGTGCCCGTGAAGCATACGAAGATCGCCCTATAATCACCGAGCGTCATCGACATCGTTATGAGTTCAATAATAAATATAAGGAAGAATATGAGGCGAGTGGCATGAAATGTTCAGGCGTTAATCCCGCAACCCATCTGGTCGAGATCGTAGAGATACCCGTCCTGAAGTGGTATATCGGCACCCAGTTCCATCCCGAGTACACCTCAACAGTGCTGCATCCCCACCCCCTGTTCATGAGTTTCATCAGCGCCTGTGTCGGAAAACAATAATAAAAACACTATGAAGAAAGAAGCAATACTGATATTGGAAGACGGAACCACAATGCGTGGGTGGTCGTTCGGGGCAGAAAGAAATACGGAGGGCGAAGTGGTGTTCAACACCGCAATGATGGGCTATCCCGAAAGCCTGACCGACCCCAGCTATGCAGGACAGATACTAGTGACTACCTTTCCCCTGATTGGCAACTATGGCGTACCCGATATAGGTGGAACACCATTACCCCAGTTCATGGAGAGCGAACGGATACATGTGAAAGGACTCGTTGTAGCAGACTATAGCGAACACTATTCACATTGGAACGCAAGGCAATCGCTCAGCAATTGGCTCAAGCGCGAGGGCATCCCAGCCATCTCGGGAATCGATACACGACGACTTACCAAACTACTGCGCGAACACGGAGTGATGCGAGGTCGATTTGAAATGGAAGAAGGTAGAGGGAAGATGGAAGAGGAAGGAAGTATGTGTTTTGATTATAGCTCTACTAACTGGGTTGAAACCGTCAGTTGCAAAGATGTGATTACCTACAAATCCGAAAACTGTCAACTGTCAACTCCCAAACGTGTCGTTCTCGTTGATTGTGGTGTGAAGGCCAATATCATTCGTTGTCTGCTCAAACGAGGAGTGGAGGTGATTCGTGTGCCTTGGGATTACGACTTCAACCAATTAGAGTTCGACGGACTCTTCTTAGGAAACGGACCGGGCGACCCTGAGCAATGCGGAAAAACAATTGAACACATTCGTACTTTCTTAAGTAACAAGGAGGTAAAACCTCTGATGGGTATCTGCTTGGGAAACCAACTGCTGGCTCGAGCCGCAGGTGCTAAGACATACAAGTTGAAATACGGTCATCGCTCGCACAACCAACCAGTAATGATGGTGAACGGTTCTGGGTTCAGGGTTCATGACTCCTCAACCGTGAACAGTGAACCATTAACCATGAACCATAGATGCTTCATCACTTCTCAGAATCATGGGTATGCTGTCGATGCTTCGACGCTGCCAGACGACTGGGAGCAGTTGTTTGTGAATATGAACGACGGATCGAACGAAGGTATTCGCCACAAGACTCATCCTTGGTTCTCTGCACAGTTCCATCCCGAGGCTTGTTCCGGTCCTACGGATACTGAGTGGTTGTTCGACGAATTTGTAAAGCCCCTCTCCCCGCTCCCCCTTTATGGGGAGAGCCTCGCTTCGCTCGAAAACAACGTGCATCTTTCCCCCTCCATAGAGGGAGGGGTGCCCATAGGGCGGGGTGGGTCTGTCCTCATCCTTGGTTCCGGAGCCTTGAAAATAGGGCAGGCGGGAGAGTTCGACTATAGTGGCGCACAAGCGCTGAAGGCGTTGAAAGAGGAGGGGGTGAAATCGGTGCTTATCAATCCTAACATCGCAACCGTTCAGACCTCAGAAGGGGTGGCTGACAAAGTGTATTTCCAACCTGTAACTCCTGAGTTTGTGGAACGTGTCATCAAGAAAGAAAGGCCCGACGGCATCTTGCTGAGTTTTGGCGGACAGACGGCTCTCAACTGCGGTGTAGAGCTTTATCGGAATGGGACGTTAGAGAAATATGGAGTCAAAGTATTGGGTACGCCTATTCAGGCTATCATCGACACGGAAGACCGTGATAGGTTTGTGAAACGGCTCGACGAGATTGGCGTGAAGACCATCAGAAGCCAAGCATGCTGTTCAAAGGACGAGGTGCGTAGGGCTGCTGCCGAACTGGGCTACCCCGTCATCTTGCGTGCTGCATATGCGCTCGGTGGGTTAGGATCTGGGTTCTGCGAGCACGATGCTGAGCTGGAGGTTCAGGCTGAGGAAGCGTTCGCTTTCTCTCCGCAGGTATTGGTAGAGAAGAGTCTCAGGGGATGGAAGGAAATAGAATATGAAGTGGTGCGCGACCAATACGACAACTGCATCACGGTCTGCAATATGGAAAACTTCGACCCACTTGGCATCCATACGGGAGAGAGTATTGTGGTGGCTCCAAGCCAGACACTCACCAACAGCGAGTATCATAAGCTTCGAGCCTTGGCCATCAAAATTATCCGCCACATCGGTATCGTAGGCGAATGTAATGTACAATATGCTCTCGACCCCAATAGCGAGGACTATCGAGTGATCGAGGTAAATGCCCGACTGAGCCGTTCGTCGGCTTTGGCTAGCAAGGCTACGGGCTATCCTCTTGCATTCGTAGCAGCCAAACTGGGATTGGGATACGGACTGTTCGAGTTGAAGAACTCTGTGACGAAGACCACCAGCGCCTTCTTCGAACCTGCACTCGACTATGTGGTGTGTAAGATTCCGCGCTGGGACCTTTCGAAGTTCCACGGAGTGAACCACGAACTAGGCTCAAGCATGAAGAGTGTGGGCGAGGTGATGGCGATTGGTCGCACTTTCGAGGAAGCCATTCAGAAAGGTCTTCGTATGATCGGACAAGGCATGCACGGCTTTGTAGATAACAAGGCTCAGCATGTGAACGATGTTCCCGCAGCCTTGCAGCATGCTACCGATACGCGTATCTTCGTGATTGCGAAGGCTATGATGATGGGCTACTCGGTGGAGCAGATTCACACCCTAACAAAGATTGACGCTTGGTTCCTTCAGAAGCTCAAACACATCATGAACATCAACGACCGACTCGGTGAGTACAAGTGGCTATCAGAGTATGCCTTAAATGCAGAACCTTCAGAACTGCTTGAATTCATCGAAGAGCCTGCCTTTGCTACATTGCTTCATGAGGCTAAAGTGTACGGATTCTCCGACTTCCAGATAGCACGAGCAATCGGACTCGAAAAAACAGACAACAACATGGAACGTGCCAGCCTTCGCATCCGTAAGTGGCGTGAGGAATTGGGCATCAAACCATCAGTCAACCAAATCGACACGCTCGCAGCTGAATATCCTGCACAAACCAACTATCTCTATCTCACCTATTTATAATACGAATGGATATGAACAAGATGATACGATTTACGAAAATGCATGGAGCTGGCAACGATTATATCTATGTCAACACACTCGAATACGACATTCCCAACCCATCAGCAGCCGCTATCACTTGGAGCCGTACGCATTTCGGCATAGGAAGCGACGGATTGATACTGATAGGAAAGTCGTCAACCCCCGATGCCGACTTCTCTATGCGAATCTTCAACAACGACGGATCAGAGGCCATGATGTGTGGAAACGGAACCCGCTGTGTGGCTAAATTCCTGCACGACAAGGGATTAACCGACAAAAATCCCATTCGTCTTGAAACCCTTTCTGGCATCAAGATACTCACACTCCATCTCGATGAGGAAAGTAAAGTAGCGAGCGTTACAGTCGATATGGGAGAACCCACACTCGAGGATTCCAACCTGTTCAATCCCACACAACTCTCAACTATCAACTCTCAACTCCCAACCGGCACTTTCGTCTCGATGGGAAATCCGCATTTCGTCATCTTTACCGATGAAGACGTGGAGAAACTACCCATCGAAACATACGGACCCTTGCTCGAGCATCACGAAGCCTTTCCACAGCGGTGTAACATCGAATTTGCACAACTGAGAGCGGATGGAAGCATACGAATGCGCGTATGGGAACGAGGATCAGGCATCACGCTGGCATGTGGTACAGGTGCTTGTGCTACAGCTGTAGCAGCTACGCTTACAGGCAGGACAGGTCGGCAGAGCATCATTGAAATGGACGGAGGAACTCTCTCTATTCATTGGGACGAACTCTCCAACCACGTCATGATGACTGGAGGTGCAACCTTCGCATTCGAAGGAAAAATTGAACTTCCCTAACCCCTACTCCCAACAATCACTAAGTTAACAATTTGTTAAGTTATTCAGGAGATTCAGAGTTATTTGTTCTGAGTTAGTCAATCTAAATTCGCTCACCAACATTAACTCTTATTTTTGTTTCCCCCAAGGGAAAATTTTATTACCCTTAAGGGCTGCAAAAATTACACTTGATTTTTGACACGAAATAGATACTAGATAGTTTGAGCGATTTACTAATCATTCTTTAACTTTTTTACACAAAATAAAAAGCTTTACTAGTCTTGTAACGACTCTAAGGGAAGGACTGTACCTGAGTACACTTTCTTAAACTTCTCTATCTCTGATTGCTGAACATAGATGATTGTTGCAGCATCCACACCCTCAAAAGATTCTTTATGCAAGCCTTTAGGGAATGTCCCTCTAATGATGATTGCCTTTAAATGTGTGCACATGAACGCAGAACTCCCTATATGTTGTACACTCTTAGGGATATCAAGAATCTGCAGGCTCTCGCAAAAAGCAAAGGCACTGTTACCAATAGATGTGGTACCCTCTGGAATCGTGTAGTTTTCTTGCTTTGCTCCTGCAGGATAGGAATATAAATGTGTCCTATCTTTATTGAAAAGCACACCATCAACAGATGACAGAATAGAATTAGCCTTGTCAACTTCTATTGATTCAAGGGCTGTGCATCCTCCGAAAAGATTCGTTTCATCAGAAGATACAGCTCCATTCATCCCATTAAGAGCATGGAAAATGATACGGTCTATCGTCTCAGGAATCCTCACCTTTGTTAACCCAGTACAACCATTGAAAGAGAAAACCATAATTCCTTTAACTGTGTATGATTCCCCTTTGTCTTCGATTGTTTCTGGGATGTTTAACTCACCTTCCCACGTCTTATTTGAATCAATAATCGCCATGTTACCATGGAACAAACAATAACTCAACCCGTCAATCGTAACAAGGAGTCCTGTGTCCTCTTTTTCGCATGAAAATAAAATGCAGGATAAAACTGCAAATACTAATAATTTTTTCATATAAATCATTATTTAGTGTTATAATAAGTACATGATTGGGTATACATATATTATTTGGGATGATTACAATACAATTATTTCAAATTGAAACGTAAACCTATGTTGAGGTTGAAGTTGAATGGATGGTCTTGATAGATTGTGGGGATACTGCTCTTGTTTGAGAAATAATAGCCTCCGCCAGGTTCTGCATAAAGACAGAAGCGTTCTGACAGTTTGTACTCTACCCCTAAGGCAAAATTCAGAGACAATTGCCAAGGATTTGCATCGAGCATCTTTTCTATCACGCCACCAGCCGATAGGTATAATCCAAAGTGACGCCTTTCCAATAGTTGGTAGCCGATATTAATAGGAACACCGATATAGCTATGGCGCTGCTCAATATTGTTAACATCAGCTACGAGAAGGGTATACAGTAAACCGCTTTCTATGCTCCAATTATCGTTGAGTTGGTAGCGAAGTGAAATGCCGAGTCGAACAGGCTGATGGTAGTGAATGTTTTGATTATTTGGAGATACTCTACGTGTGTGAATGGTATCGATGAAATCTGAGTCGGATGGGTTGGGATCAACAATTTGAGCATGTCCATTACTATTATTATTGGCATCACCTAACTCTGTGTTGGCATGAAGAATGCTGGACAGATTATTTGTAAAATACACCTTGGCTACCAAGCGGTTATCAGGGAGTTTTAGTGATCGTCCTCGTGCTCTTTGAATGAAGGGAATTATATTGTCTTCTTTTGTCGGAGATGTACTAAAAGTATCTAAAGAGGTTTCAGTTGTTTCTATAATAGCTATAGAGTCTGTTTTTTCTAAATCTCCTGCCTGGGTAGTAACAATAGTATCCTGCAATTGTACTTTACTGCTGGATATCGTGTTCCTGAAAGGTATTGGCCTAATGGTATCTATGGGAGCAATGGGAGTTAAAGGAGCTTCAGCCTCTACAGCTTTCACGGACCTATCGGTGTTTTCCGTTTTAGCTGTCAAAGGAGGCCGTTTTGTTTCCGATTGTTGATTTATCCAATAACCTACACCTGTTATTATCAGCACTACGGCCACTGCAGCGGCTATATGCCACAACCAAGGTTTACGGGCTTTACGGGCATCGAGTATCTGGTCGATTTTTTCCCACGACACATCTGGAGCAGGCCGTCTGTAGTCTGCCATTATTTCTTTTAGCTGTTGTCTCCATTGTTCGTTCATAATCGTGGGCTATTATAGTCATTATAATCTTTGATCATCTTGGCGAGTTGATGTTTCGCCCTATGCAACTGTGATGCTGAGCTGTTTTCCTTTATTCCAAGCATTTGAGCGATTTCCCGATGACTCTTGCCTTCGAAGACATAAAGGTTTAGCACTGTGCGATAACCAACAGGAAGGCGATTCAGCATTTGCTGTATCACATTGGGTGGTATATCGTTGATAGGCAGCTCTTCATCTTCAACCTCTTCAGATATACCCTCGTCCAATTGTACGAACTCGTGTCGTTGTTTCGTCCGTAGGTACTTCAGCGATTGATTAACCATCACTTTCGATACCCATGCCTGCAAGGAACCTGCTCCGCGATACTGGAAATCGCCTATGTGAGTAAAAATATGGATTAATGCGTCTTGGAAAACATCTTTGAGGTCGTCCTCATCGTCGATGTATCGCGAACAGATTCCCGCAAGATAGTCTGCGTAATGGGAATAGAACTCGCGGGCAGCTGACTTTTCGCCGTCCTGCATACGCTTTACCAAGCGCTGTTCAACGTTCCCAGAGATAATCACGTGTATCTGTAATTACTATATCTTTAAATGGTTAATAATACTTTTCAACTTGATCGTATGGCGTATGAGAATTCCTTACTTGTTCCAGTTCAGAAGCACTCAACCTCTTTAATATCACATAGTGATAAACCGGCCTCAACTTATTACTGTCTCTGTCAGCTTTTACCCCCGCTCTCTTTATGATTGTCACTTCAGAGGGACTTGAATAGACGATACTGAACCAGAAGTAGCCGTTCGCATAATAGACAGAGTTTGTTGCTTCGTCATAAGTATAAGTATAAGGGACAGACACGCGGGCAGGAATAGCATCTGCAAAAAAATAGTCAATAATTCGCGTGTCAGTGAATTCATATGTGGAGGGGCCTCCACCGCACATATCCTCCCAGTAATCTTTCTTATCGATGGTACCATCAGTATTGATTATGTGAGTTTCTGCTTCCTTCCATCCATAACCAATAAGTAGATTTTTGAATTCTGTGGTTGATAACTTGTCGTATCTCGTTGGAACAGGACGTGTGTCTTCTACCATCTGAAACACAAGTTCATCTTCATCCTTGCTACAGGATGTTATCATCAGGCATAATGCCGAAACAATTAGCAATTGGCTCTTCATATTCGATTCGAATCTTTTTTCTCCTGCAAATTTAACAAATTCTACGACAATAAAATCCCGTTAGGTTGAGATTCTTGCATGATTTTCTCTAAATATCTTGGTTTCCCCCCAAAAAAAGACAGAATAGACGTTTCAAAATAAAGAAGGACAGACGCTCGTACTCGAGCCTGTCCTTCTCCCCTAATGTGTCCATATTGTAAAGTTTAGAGTTTAGCGTTTAGAGTTTAGAGAAGGTCTTGAACCTTAAACTTTGAACCTTGAACTCTTTAACCTTTAACCTTTAACCTTTCTTCGCTCTTAGTTGATAAACAGCAGCTCACGATACTTCGGTAGCGGCCACAGGTCGTTATCAACCACCTCTTCGAGCTTGTCGATGGGGCGACGGATGGCGAAGAGCGACTCGGCTATGTCGTAGTAGGCTAGGGCTTTCGCGCGTTCGTCCTCTATCTTGTTGGCTGCCTTACGGGCTTCGACCATCGCTGCACACTTGGTGCGGATGTCCTCAATGAGTTTGGTGACTCGCTGGAGCAACGCCAGTTCGGTCTGAGCCATCGATTCGAAGTCGTCGGGATAGAGTGTCTTGAGTTGGGTGATGATGGTGAGCAGACGATTCTTATAAGCAAGGGCTGCAGGGATGATGTGGTTCTGCGCCATACGTCCCATCACGCGTGCCTCGATCTGCACTTTCTTCGTGTAAGTCTCCCACTTCACTTCGTTGCGAGCTTCAAGTTCAGGACGGGTATAGACTCCTGTCTGCTCGAACATCTCGACAGATGACGGTTTGGTGAACTCATCGAACATCAGCGGCACGCAGGTCTCGGTGTCCAGTCCGCGACGCTTTGCCTCTTCCTTCCATTCATCGGTATAGCCGTTTCCGTCGAAGCAAACGGTGTCGATGATGCTGGCGATAAGGGGCTTGAGTACATCCATGAAGGCGATATTCATAGGTTTGCCTGCTGCCATTTCTTTATCAACCTCTACCTTGAATGCTGTAAGCTGTTCGGCTACGGCGGCATTCAGCGTAGTCATGGCTCCTGCACAGTTGGCACTCGAACCTACGGCTCGGAACTCAAAGCGGTTGCCCGTGAAGGCAAACGGAGAGGTGCGGTTGCGGTCGGTGTTGTCGATGAATATCTCGGGTATCTCAACCAGTCCTACTGATGCTCCTTTCTTGCCTGCTATCTCGATCGGTGTGTCTGACGGTACTTCGAGCAACTTACGCAGCACGTTCGTCATGGTGTGTCCCAAGAAGGAAGATATGATGGCTGGAGGGGCCTCGTTGGCTCCCAAGCGGTGAGCGTTGGTTGCGGTAGCAATAGATGCCTTAAGCAGGGCGTGATGCTTCTGAACGGCTACAAGCACATTGACGAAGAAGGTGACGAACTGGAGGTTGCCCATCGCGTCCTTACCTGGAGCGAGCAGCAGGGTTCCGGTATCGGTACCGAGCGACCAGTTGTTGTGCTTTCCGCTTCCGTTGATGCCTGCAAAGGGTTTCTCGTGGAGCAGAAGTACAAAGCCGTGCTTGCGAGCGATCTGCTGCATGAGATTCATAATCATCTGGTTCTGGTCGTTCGACAGATTGGTCTCTCCATAGATAGGTGCCAGCTCAAACTGGTTGGGTGCGACCTCGTTGTGACGGGTCTTGAGAGGAATGCCGTGACGATAGCCAGCTATCTCAACATCCTTCATGAACTCCATAACACGCGAAGGGATGGCTCCGAAGTAGTGGTCGTCCAGCTGCTGATTCTTCGACGACTCGTGTCCCATAAGGGTACGTCCTGTAAGCATGAGGTCAGGACGTGCTGCATAGAGGTCTTCATCGACAAGGAAATACTCTTGTTCCCATCCGAGATATGAAAAGACCTTACGCACCTTCGGGTCGAACATCTGACAGATGGGCACAGCTGCATCGCTGACTGCCTTGAGCGACTTCTTCAGCGGAGTCTTGTAGTCGAGCGCCTCACCCGTGTAGGAGATGAACACGGTAGGGATGCAGAGGGTGTCGTCCTGAATGAATACGGGCGAGGTAGGGTCCCAAGCCGTATAACCTCGTGCCTCGAAAGTGGCACGTATGCCTCCACTGGGGAATGAGCTGGCATCAGGCTCCTGCTGACTGAGCGACTTACCGTCGAACTGTTCGAGCATACCACCCTTACCGTCGTACTCCATCAGGGAGTCGTGCTTCTCGGCTGTACCCTCAGTAAGCGGCTGGAACCAGTGAGTGACATGAGTGACTCCATGTTCCATAGCCCAGGTCTTCATCCCTTCGGCCACCTCGTCAGCAATAGCGCGAGTGAGCGGATGACCGTTGTCGATGCAGTCGATGAGTGCCTCATAGGTCTTTGAGTCGAGATACTTGTGCATGTTCTCGCGGTTGAACACCAATTCTCCGAAATACTTCGAAGTCCTTTCGGTCGGACTTTCGGCAGGAACTGCTTTCTTCTTGAACGCATCCTGAACCACGTCAAATCTCAGTTTGCTCATAATCTTAAAGCCCCCCTCTTATCCCCCGAGGGGGAAGACCGTTACAGGGGCTTGGGTCTGGATTATTGTATTTGTGTTGGGGTTAAGTTGAAAATCCTAGTTAATTTACTATTTGACGATTTACTATTTACTATTGACTATTGACCATTGATTATTGACTCCCCGCCCTAGAGGGAGGGGCAAGGGGGAGGGTCTGCTAGTGGGTCTGCTAGAGGGGCTCTTTCTAATACGCCTGCTCGTGTACTCCTTTCACGGCTCGTCCACTTGGATCGTTCATATTCTTGAACGCTTCGTCCCATTCCAAAGCGATTGCCGTGCTGCATGCTACGGATGCTTCCTGGTTCACACTTCGGGCAGCTGAGTCGCTTGGGAAATGCTCGGCAAAGATGGAGCGGTAGTAGTATTCCTCCTTGTTCAGGGGTGGGTTGATGGGGAATCGCTCGGAGGCATGCGCCATCTGTTCGTCTGTCACAGCCTCGGATGTGATGCGCTTCAGCGTGTCAATCCAACTATAGCCTACCCCATCGCTGAACTGCTCCTTCTGTCGCCATGCTACACTTCGAGGCAGCATATCAGCGAAACCTTCACGAACCACACCTTTTTCGATGGTCGAACCTGGACACATCTTCAGTTCGGGGTTGACGGACATGGCTATGTCAAGGAATTCCTTGTCGAGGAAGGGAACTCGTCCTTCGATGCCCCAAGCCATGAGTGACTTGTTGGCTCGCAGGCAGTCATAGAAGTGAAGCTTGGAGAGTTTACGTACGGTTTCCTCATGAAAGGCCTTTGAGTCGGGCGCCTTGTGGAAATACAGATAGCCTCCGAATATCTCGTCAGCTCCTTCGCCCGACAGCACCATCTTGATGCCCATCGAACGAATGACGCGAGCCAGCAGGTACATGGGTGTGGATGCACGAACCGTAGTGACATCATACGTCTCAGTATAGTAAATCACATCGCGGATAGCATCGAGGCCTTCTTGGATGGTGTAGTTCACCTCGTGGTGTACGGTTCCGATATAATCGGCAACCTCGCGTGCCTTAGCCAAATCGGGTGCACCCTTCAACCCTACAGCGAAGCTATGCAGGCGTGGCCACCAAGCATCGTGCTCGTCGTTCGTCTCTATACGCTTAGCAGCATAGAGCTTTGCGATGGCCGACACGACAGAACTGTCTAATCCGCCCGAGAGGAGTACCCCGTAAGGCACATCGCTCATCAACTGACGCTTCACAGCTGCCATCAGACCCTGCCGGACTTGACTGACTGCCTCAGTACGGTCGGAAGTGGCCCAATGCATGCCTTCGTACTTCATCCAAGGACGTTTGTACCAACGCTCAATTCGGCAACCCGACTTGCTCGAACAGTAGTGGCCTGGAGGAAACGGTTCGTAATGCTCACACTGACCCTCCAAGGCTTTTAGCTCAGAGGCCACATAGACGGTTCCCTCACTGTCGTGTCCGATATACAAAGGGATAACACCTATTGCATCGCGAGCCACAAGAAAGTCGTCTGTCTCAGCATCGTAGAGCACGAAGGCGAAGATGCCGTTCAACTTGTCGAGGAAGTCAACCCCATACTGCTCATAGAGTGCCAGGATGACTTCGCAATCCGACCCCGTCCTGTACTGATACTGAATGTCGGTCTCCATCCTCAGCAGCTGGTGATTGTAGATCTCGCCATTCACTGCCAGCACTTTCTTCCCGTCGGGCGAATAGAGGGGCTGACCGCCTGAAAGGGGATCGACGATTGCCAAACGTTCGTGTGAGATGACTGCATGGTCGCAGCTGTACATTCCACTCCAATCCGGACCACGATGACGAATCTTTGCCGACATCTTCAGCGCCTGCTCACGCTTCTGATGAGCATCACCCTTGATTTTTAATATTCCTACAAAACCACACATAGTCTGAATTACTATTTACGATTGATTATCTATTTGTTTATTTACTATTTTTCTATTCAGGAAGTCCTACAACCCGAAGCTCATTCCTACGACCAGATAGGCTTTCTGACTACAAGGATTGGCCGAGACTTCTCCGAAGATGGGGATGGAGAAAGAGTCTGTCACCTTTATGTCCTTCGATGCACGAACTGCCAGGTTGGTTACTGCAAAGCCGTTTGTGCCATAGAAATCAGTGGCATAAGGAACTGCTCCAACGGTAGCTGTCCAGTCACAAGTAGCGAGTTTGAAGGGGGCGGCAACCTCAAAATAACTGCTATAGGCGCGCTTGCCATCCTTGTTCACTCCATCGTTGCCTGAAATATTCGTGTACCACTGTGCACTTACCACTCCGAAATCGTAGCCGATGTTTGCTTCGAACACATGGTTTGTACCATGGGCATCATACTTGAAGTAGCGATCCTGTGGATCAAGCCCTGCATTGAACCAATAGTCAGTAATGCCTATGTTCAGGCCTCCGATGGTATACCCGAGTGTGATATCAAACTCTTTCGTATCGGCAGGATCGGCAAGTCCTACACTTCCCCAAGCCGAGAGCGAAATGCCTTTATACTCCAAACCAAGTGTCGGTTGCAGGCTCACTCCTCCCAGATCTTGACCACGCCAAATATAACTACTTACGATGTCACTACCAATCGTTGTACTAATCTCTTGTGCCTCTACGGCCATTGTTGCTCCGCAGAGCAATATCATTGCAAATATCTTTTTCATAATCTTTTTACTTTTAACTTATTAACTGACTATAAACTTTAAACTATAAACTCTCAACTTTATTAGTTATAACAACTCTCTCCATGTTCATAAATATCAAGACCTTCTTCCTCGATACGGGCATCCACACGGAGTCCATGCAGTTTCTTGATGCCGTAGAACAGGATGAATCCACAACCTGCTGCCCAGAGGTCAATCATGAGGATACCGAAACACTCAGCTCCGAAGAAGCCCCAACCGCCGCCGTAGAAAGCTCCGTTCTCTGTAGCCAACAAACCTGTCATCAGGGTGCCAAGGATACCGCATACACCATGTACTGAGCTTGCACCTACAGGGTCGTCAATGTGGAGCTTGTGGTCGATGAACTCAATGGCGAAGACCAAGACAGTACCGCAGACCAGACCGATGATAACGGCTCCAACAGGTGAAACAAGGTCGCAACCAGCTGTGATACCTACAAGTCCTGCCAAGATGCCGTTCAAGGTCAGAGAAAGTGATGGCTTACCGTATTTCAACCAAGTGACGAACATTGTTGCCACACCGCCAGCTACTGCTGCGAGGTTGGTTGTCAGGAATACATGGCTGATGGCCGTACGGTTCACCTCACCGCTTGCAGCCAACTGACTACCTGGGTTGAAGCCGAACCAACCTAACCAGAGAATGAATACGCCAAGAGCTGCAAGTGCCAGGTTGTGTCCAGGAATAGCACGGCTCTTACCGTCCTTACTATACTTACCAAGACGTGGACCCAATGCCATTGCACCGACAAAAGCCAAGACGCCACCTACGCTGTGCACAATAGCAGAACCTGCAAAATCGTGGAACACATCGCCAAACGTCGACATCATGAATCCGTCGGCTGCATCGTTGCAGAGCCAACCGCCGCCCCAAGTCCAATGGCCTTCTACAGGATAGATAATCAGTGAGATAAAGGCGCTATAGACCAAATACATAGAGAACTTAGTGCGTTCGGCCATGGCTCCGCTCACGATGGTAGCAGCTGTGGCACAGAAAACTGTCTCGAAAATCAAGAAACCCTCTACTGGCAGGTCGCCCGAATAAAAGCTCAGGTCGCCCCAATTAGGTATACCGACGAATCCGCCGAGAATATCGCCTCCGAACATAAATCCGAAGCCTATAAAGAAGAACAACAGACTACCGAACATAAAGTCCACAAAGTTCTTCATCAAAATGTTTGCCGCATTCTTACGACGAGTGAAACCTGCTTCGCACAATGCAAAACCTGGTTGCATCCAGAAAACTAACATGGCTGCCAATAGCATCCAAACTGTATCGAGTGATAAACCTATTTCGTTCATATTATTAAGCCTCCCCCTAACCCCCTACTCTAAGAGGGGGAACCCGAACGGAGGTGCGGGGTTTGTGTTTGTGTTGTGTTGTTACATTTTTGGGGTCCCTAACTCCCCTCCATAGAGGGAGGGGTTGGGGGTGGCTCTTTACTTCTTGTCCCTTAAAACTGTGTCGCCGTGCTCACCCGTTCGGATGCTCCATGTGTCGATCATATCGCTCACGAAAATACGGCCGTCGCCTACCTCGCCAGTATGAGCCACTTTCAATATGACGTTGACTGTAGGTTCTACAAACTGGTCGCGGCACACAATTGTGATGGCCACACGCTCAATCACGTCAGTCGAATACTGCACGCCGCGGTAGATTCTCTCCTCACGGCTCTGACCGATACCATGAACGTTATGATACTCAAACCAGTTGATGTCCGACTCCAAAAGAGCCTCCTTCACATCCTCGAACCTCGTCTTTCGGATAATTGCTTCAATCTTTTTCATGTTTTACCTTGTGTTTGTGTTGTGTTAATACTTAATGATTTTTCTCTGTGTTTGTGTTGTAGCTACAAAAAAAAGGCTGATTCTCTCGGAACCAGCCTTTACTTAATATTTAAATACTCTATTGTTCAGTCTTACTATATGTTCATCCGACTGGTAGATTCACACAACGAACAACAGAGAACCTGATTATTATTCTGGTTCTGCTGATTATTCTGATTATTATTCAGACCTACGTTGTATGTTCTTACGAATGACATTTTGTCGTGTTTGTTTGATTTCGGGTGCAAATTTACGACCATTTCCCGAAACAGAAAAACATTTTGTCAACTTTTTTCAAGAAATCCCTAATAAATTGACAAATATCAATAGTTCTTTTACAAAATAAGCGATAACTACCCTTTAATCACCTTTAACATTCCTGTTTCATAAAGGTTGTTTATTTTAGTCCCACACTGCGAATCAACCGTCCTTGTAATCCTCCCGACTCTTCCGATAGCTCCATACACGTCTTTCACCATTGGTGCTATAATGATTCTTATATTTATGCTATGTTCAACTCTACTTCATCTCTACTATATCTCTAATTATAGAATTGGAGATGAATTGGAGATATGATGTGTAAAAAGTAAGGAGTTTTATTGAAATAACCTGATAGAATATAAAGAGACTTTAGGGATCACTTGCATAACACTGTGTGTAGATTTAGAAAAAACATCAAAAACAGATATTACCATTGTTTTTATTAGCCCCCCCCCTTACCTTCAATGGTCTTTGCACCCCCTTCGGTTCCCCCGTTATCGGGGGACAGAAACCCTCTAGGGCGGGGAGAAAATCGTAAATAAATCAAATGGTAAATAAATAGTCAATCGGAACATCTTGGAGCAGCGAGAACAGAAAGTCCCCCTCTATCTCCCCCCCTCTATGGGGAGGAAGGAAAGAGGAAAGAACGATAACGATAACGAATTGCTAATCTGTCACTTCATCATGACCTTTTGTCCATTCACGATATACAGGCCCTTGGTCGGCCGGGTGGCTTTCCTGCCTTGCAAGTCGTAGATGGCGTCAAGATGGGATGATGGTTGGATGGCGAGTTCATCGATGCCTGTATCTTCGCCCAGAGCAGTCAGCGGACAAAGCATCCATTGCCGATGAGTGGGTGTATCGGTGTCTGCCGAGTATTGCCAAGTGCAGACAGAGGTGCCTGTTGAACTGTTGGCATTGTTGAGGTCGAGTGCATAGCTGCGTGAACGTGCAAGCGTAATCTTGTAGTATGGCAGGTCGATGGCTTCGATATAGAACTGCTGTTCGGACGAGGTGGTTGTCTGTGCTTTCAGGTTGGAAGAGCCTGAGGAACGAAGCGAAGTGAGTCGCTGCCCGCGTGCATTCTCGAGGATGAAGGCATTGCCCGATGCCACGAGTTTCCATCGCTGACCTTCACCGTAGTTGGTATTCTCGATAGTCACAGCACCTGTCTCGGAAGCTGTGAGGGCTGCGGTGAGATTATGACGAGGCACGATGATGTATTCGCAGTCGGCAACAGGTTGGGGTTGGGTCGTTACTCCACCAACAGGCACGATGATGGTTGTGATGCTTTGTGAAGGGAGTTTGACAAGCATCGTGGTGCTGTCCATTGTGAAGGGTCGCACACTCTTCAGGTCTTCGGATGATGAGGTACGGTAGCACTTGATAGCGCTGACGGCTGGCAGATTGGTGAGCTGCGAAAGGTCGATACGGTGATAGGTGAGGCTTCCTTCGTTGAGCAGAACGAGCACAAGGGTGTCCTGAGCCTCGTTCATGGCTGCCAAAGACTGATCGTTGAGCGATGCCACGATGTTGTAGCCACGCTTGATGAATCGCGAGCATTGCTGACGCACATAGAAATTCTTGACCTTCGAGTAGGTCTGGTCGGCAAAACTGCCGCGGATGGTACACCACTGGTCGTTAGCTTCCTCCATATACTGCCAGTCAATCCATGTCTCGGGCTGTAGGTAGCGCATGTCGTCGAACAGCTTCTGTGTAAGGCTCAAGTTGCCGCCAATGCCATTTCCACCTGCTCCAACCTCGCTCATCCATAGCGGAACATTGTCCTGATGGGCAAGGAATGCCATGTGAACACGGTCGGCATTGTTGCCCGAATAGGTGTGGGTGTTCCATTGTCCCAACATCCGAAGCGCTCCACCCTGCTTAAAGGCTTTGTAGCCATTGACAGCCAAGCCCACGTTGGTTTCGTCGGAGGCAGAGATGACGGTGTTGAGTCCCGCCTTGTCGAGAATAGGTTTCAGCACCTTCACAAACTTCACCTGAGAGGCATAGTCGAAGTGACAGCCTTCCTGCGGACCGTTGGCGTACCAGAAATTGGTAACTGACTCGTTGAACGGCTCCAAGGTCTTGAACTCGATGCCGTACTCGTCCTTATAGTGCTTGCAGACATCGACCAGATAGTGGGCAAACTCCTCGTAGTATTCCGGCTTGAGATTGTCTTTACCTCCATCTGTATTGCCGCTACAGCAACCGCTGTAGGTCATATAGTAAGGGCACGAGTTGCTGAACGCCTCGAACACAGCATCAGGACGCTTCTCACGAATCTTCAGCATAATCTTACGCTGAGCCTCATCACGATCCCAATGATACTCGTCGCCAGAGAAATCCTTGAAACCCTCCATCTCAGCTCGAAGTCCCTTGCCCCGACCCATGTGATGAAGGTCACAATGTGCGTTTTCAGGGTCATCACCTCCACCTATATTATAACGGAAATGGCTGTAGTTAAGACCTGTAGGGCTGGTAAGCCAAGTCACAATCTCATCTATCTTCTTATCATTCCATTTACCGCATTGACCTGCCCACCAGCAGAGCGAAACGCCCCATCCATCGAACTTCTGACGTACAATCGAAGGGAACACAGCATAGGAAACGGTATCGGTAGGTAACGTTCCGTTGACCTTATCACTGAAGTACCAGAAATGTTTCATGTCCGAACCGTTCTTGTCGGAATAGACCTTCGCATCGGCATCGTTGCTGTCGGTACCCAGACACTGCCCGTTGCCCTTGCAGCGAATGCGGATGTATGCCCCTTGTGCCTGCTCGAACGTGAAGCGTGCATCATCACTGGTAGAGTCTGTCACGAAAGAGGTGTTCCACGAATTAATCTTTGAGAGATAGCGTTTCTTTCCCTCCTGTTTGATATAGTAATATCCTTGACCATCGGGCACAATGGTCATCTTCTGAGGATTCGAAACTGTTGCAGACTCCAAAAAGCCACCATTATCACTGCCCATCTTCAAATGAAGTTCACTGCTGTGCATCACAAACACCGTTGTAGGTACAGCGAAATCGGTCTGGCCGTAAGATGTCATAGCCAGCAAAGAAGTAAATAGAATGAAGATTCGTTTCATAAGATGTTTATTTTTGACGATTTAATTGCTTGTCTTACATGGTCCGCTTCCTATCTTTCTTGTTGCTGGTTCCTGCGCCATAGGCACAATAACCCATATAGGTATGGAAGATGAGGAGGAGCCACCACCAAATCATATAAGCAGCGGTGTGATGAGGTGCCTGACAGAGGATGTGCTTGTCGAGCACCAGCGACATCGCCCAGTTGGGGACAATGAAGATACCGTGCCAAATGCCCATATACCAGTCGTATTCAACGCTAGGGCTGATATGACACCACTTGTTTGCAATGAAACAGCCAATGAGCGTTACGACAATCAGAATGGCTGCTGCTTTCAATAGTTTAAGTATTACGTTCATAAATCTTGTTGTGAAAGTTTTAAGTTCAGTTGAAAGTTGGGTAATCATTTCTTTACATTGGATCCACATCATAATAGACCTGCAGACCATTAGCAGAGGGTTGCTGCATGAGGCGCGACTGGATGTCGAAGAGGATGTTGCGCACCTTATCGACCGAGGCTGTCTTCTCGATCTTGAGCATCAGCTTGCGGATATACATCGAATGAACACGCGACACCGCAGGACGATCGGGACCAAGCAGCCGTTCGCCAAAGGTGTGACGCATCATCGAAGCCATATCGTTTGCGAGCAACTCGACACGAGCGGCATCGTGATGGCGCAGGTAGATGTTAATGAGCCGATAGTATGGTGGATAGTGAAAGGCTTTGCGTTCCTCCATCTGGGTGCGGAACATCGAGGCATAGTCGTTGGTGACTACATAGGAGATGATGTCGGCATCGGCACTACGCGTCTGCACCACCACCCTTCCCTTGTTGTGTTTACGTCCTGCACGTCCAGCCACTTGAGCCAGCACCTGATAGGTGCGCTCGTGACTGCGGAAATCGGGGATGTTGAGCATTGTGTCGGCATCGAGCACTCCCACCACGCTCACATTATCGAAATCGAGTCCTTTGGTCACCATCTGGGTACCAACCAAAATGTCATAGCGATGTTGGGAGAAGTCGGTAATGATCTGTTCGTAAGCAGTACGAGTATGAGCAGTGTCGATATCCATACGAATGGTAGTAGCGTTAGGGAAGTCGCGATGAAGCTGTGCTTCGACCTTCTCTGTTCCTATACCGACATCCGTGAAGGTGGATTCCTCACACTGAGGACACTTGTCGGGCACCTCGAAGGAAGTGCCGCAATAATGGCATACTAGACGACCTGACTTCTTGTGATAGGTGAGACTGACATCGCAATGGGGACAGCGAGGCACCCATCCGCAAGTCTTGCACGAAAGGAAATTGGCATAACCACGACGGTTAAGAAAAAGGATGACCTGCTCATGATGAGCCAACGCTTCGCCTATCAGGTCGTGGAGAACTGGCGAAAACACTCCCTTCATTCGCTTCTGGAACCTCAGACGCTTGATGTCAACCACTTCAACCTCAGGCAACTGCATATCACGATAGCGTGTGGTGAGACTCACATAACCATACTTACCTGTCTTGGCCAGATGGTATGACTCCAGACTCGGAGTAGCCGTACCAAGGAGAGTCTTGGCATGCGCCTGATGAGCCAACATGATGGCAGCATTGCGCGCATGATAGCGAGGAGCTGGTTCTTGCTGCTTGTACGACACCTCATGTTCCTCATCAACAATGACTAATCCCAATCGATGAAAAGGGAGAAAGACAGACGAGCGAACCCCCAAAATAAGGTTGAAAGGGTGGTCGGAAAGCTGTTTCTGATAAACCTCAACTCGCTCAGCATCGGAGAATTTCGAGTGATAAACGCCCATTTCATCGCCAAAAACACTACGCAGACGTTCAGTAATCTGGGTGGTCAACGCAATCTCAGGCAGGAGGTACAACACCTGTTTACCCTCTGCGATAGCCTTACGGATGAGATGAATGTATATTTCGGTCTTACCGCTCGAAGTAACTCCATGAAGCAAAGTGACATCGTGGGTTAGATACAAGCTATTAATTTCCTCATAAGCCGCCTGCTGTGCCTCGTTGAGAGGATGCACATCACGTAGTGACACAGGTGTATGCAGAATACGCCCCACCTCATGTTCATAGGTCGTCAAAAGTTTCTTGCTAACCAATCCGTTGAAGATGGTTGTCGAAGCACCGCACACCTGTAACAACTCTTGCTTGGAAACAGGACGGGGTTGTTCAAACCGACCATAGCCCGCCATCTCCAGATAGGTCTCGAACACGATTTGCTGCTTCTTGGAGTTCTTCAGGAAGTTCAGGACGATGTCTTTCTTATTGATGTCGAAATCGCCTGCCAGACAAACTCGAGTCTCTGTTTTAGGACGAAACTTATCGTCCTTCAGTCCTGCTGGCAAAGCAGCATTCATCACATCACCCAACGGGCATACATAATAGCTCGCTATCCACTGCCAGAAAGTCAATTGGACAGGAGTAACGACTGGTTGTTCATCAAGGCAACGAACGATAGGCTTAACCTGATAGCCCTGCGGTTGTTTCTTGTGCACATCCCGAACGATGCCCACATACGATTTGTTCTTTCCAAAGGGAACAACAACACGACAACCCTTCCTGACAGATAACTCCATCGAGGAAGGGATGCTGTAAGTATAGCTGTCCTGCAGCGGAAGTGGAACAATTACATCAGCAAATGTGGACATAGTGAGCGTAGAAAAATCATCAGAAGAAATAGGTCAGGGAAATCTGATGGGTATTATCTTTCAGCTGTCCCTCCACAATGTCACCACTTAATTTCTTGACGGTGAACTCGTTGGTGTGACCCAGCATGATGTTATAGTTATAGCCAAGACGGAAATGGCCGAAAAACGAAATACCTCCACCTACGTTCCAAGAGAGGTCGGACCTGTTCAGTTCCCATCCGTTGGTCCAATTGTCAACAACATAATCGTTCAGTGCCCAACTACGATCGCCAATGTTGTACGACACCTGAGGTCCTGTTGCAGCATAGATGCTTAAGATACGTCCCAAACCCACAGAATAGCGCAGGTTGACAGGCACAATGATATATTGCATTGTCTGATTTTGCAGTTCTTCGGATAAGGGTAAAGAAACCACACGATTGTCGTAGAGGACAGAAAAATCAACCCCCATTCCAGGCACAGGAAGCGACACATCCAACGTGGCTCCAACAAAGAAACCATTGCGGTTGTCACTGCGGACGTTGTTCTCAAGCTGCTTCCATTTCCATGTCACCTTGTTCACATTAAAGCCACCTCTGATACCCAAGCGGACTTGCGCTTGAGCAGGTAATGCACAAACGAAGGTGAAAAACGCAATATAGACAATGTATCTCTTCATATTTTGATGATAAAACCTATGCTTTTCTCAGAGTCTCAACAATTCGTGCCATCTGATTCGGAATACGAATCTGCTGTGGACACTTCGACAGACACTCCTCGCAATCCTGACAAGCCTCAGCCCATTTCTTCTTGTCAGGTAGTGCCTTCTTATAGGCATCAGAGAATGTCTTAAAGGCTGCTGCATACCCAGCAGAACTCTTGTCGGGTAATGGCAAGATGTGCTTGGTCACTGCATCATTGTAAGTAGCAAAGTTTGTTGGAATGTCGACCCCAAACGGACAAGGCATACAATAAGAGCAAGTGGTACAAGGGATGTTGGGGAATCCAGACATCTGGTCAGCTATCTCTGCAAGGAGGTTGTTCTCTGCATCTGTGCAAGGATCAAGCGGCGAAAAGGTTTGAACATTCTCCTCGAGATGGTCCATGCGGTTCATACCGCTCAACGTGGTGAGAATATTGGTATGAGAGCCCACCCAACGGAATGCCCAACGAGCCGAACTATCGTCGGGATGAACGGCTTTCAGCTTTTCAGTAATTTCTTGTGACATGCGTCCGAAGGTACCTCCACGAAGCGGCTCCATCACAACACACTGTACACCCAATTTGTCACATTTGTTATAGAGATATTCTGCATCAGCATCACTTCGACGACCTCCACGCATGGATGCATGACGCCAATCGAGGAAGTTCATCTGAATCTGAACGAAGTCCCAATGGTACTCACTCTGATGATCTAATAGCCAGTCGAAATCACGCACATCACCATGATAGGAGAATCCAAGATGCTTGATACGACCAGCCTTGCGTTCAGCAAGCAAGAAATCGAGCACTCCATTATCAAGGAAACGTCCCTTAAGAGTATTCATACCGCCGCCGATACCATGTAGCAGATAATAGTCGATGACATCTACCTTCAGCTTTTCGCGAGACTGCTCATACATACGTTTTGAGACATCAAAAGACCATTGATTCTGACTCATGTTCGACATCTTTGTAGCCACATAATACTTACTACGCGGATGACGAGATAGCGCATTACCCATCAACACCTCAGACTGTCCTCCCATATACATTGGAGCGGTGTCGAAATAATTCACTCCGTGCTCGATAGCATAATCGACCAACTTGTTCACCTCTTCCTGATTGTTGGGCAAACGCATCATACCGAACCCAAGCAAAGAAATCTGCTCTCCGCTACCATGCTGAACACGATAGGTCATTCGATTCGCTACTGGTTTCTCTGGCTTCTCCTTCGCGATTACATTCAAAGGCTCCAACGCCATAATGGCCATTGCAGAACCAGCTCCTACTCCCATGCGACGCAAAAATTCGCGACGACTCATGCTTTTATTTTCGTCCATATTTGATTAAGTTTTTAGTTAGTCGCCACAAAGTTACAAACATTTTTTAGATTAAACACAAGTTTTTTCCTTTTTTTTATTTGCACATTAGATTTTTCGCACTTATCCCCCACCATTTTTCGGTCAAAATAGTGCGGTTCTAGGGCATTTTATGGGGAAAATGCAAAAAAAACAAACTTTTTATTAAAAAAATGTGGGGAAATGTGGTGGAGTGTGGAGAAAAATGTTTATATTTGCAATCGAATTCAAAAAGTAAGGATTGATGCGATTCATCGGAGACTATTCAGCTAAAGCAGATGCAAAAGGCAGAGTTTTTTTGCCAGCACCTTTCAGGAAAGTTCTCGATGCAGAAAAAGAGACACGACTCATTCTGCGGGGAGACCTCTTCCAAAAGTGCCTTGTGCTTTATCCAGAAGGCCTTTGGAACGACATGCTGAACATGCTTCAAGCAAAGTTGAACAGATGGAACGGACAGCATCAACACCTACTTCGCCAGTTCCTAGAAGATGCAGAAGTGGTAGAATTGGATAGGAACGGACGTATTTTGATAAACAAACGCAAGCTGAAATTTGCCGGGATATCCCAAGACGTTAGGTTTCTCGCCGTGGACGACCACATAGAAGTGTGGGATAAGAGCCAATTTGAATCAGTGTTGAGTGAGTCAGCGAATCTCGGTGCAGACTTGCAGGAAATAATGGCGGAATTACCTCCAAACTTAATCTGACATAGCGGAAAAGCCTACTTGTAGGTTCGCGTCACTTTTTATGGGTCTCGCGCGCGTACCTTATTAATAAAGAATAAGTGCTCAGAAAGAGAGCGGTTTTTCATTATCGAACTTACCCACGATGTACGAAAAAGAAGTCACATATCACCAACCCGTGTTACTCGTTCAGAGTATTGACGGAATGAATATCCAGAAGGACGGAGTTTATGTGGATGTGACCTTCGGAGGAGGCGGACACAGCAAAGAGATATTGAGAAGGCTCAAAGGTAATGCTCACCTGTACAGCTTTGATCAGGATGCCGATGCCGAACGCAATATCGTTGATGACAAACGATTCACGTTCGTTAGAAGCAATTTCAGATACATGAAGAACTTCTTGAAGTATTATGGGGAGGACGCAGGCGTTGATGGCATCCTTGCAGACTTAGGCGTTTCATCGCATCACTTCGATGATGCAGAACGCGGTTTTTCATTCCGGTTCGATGTCCCCCTCGACATGAGGATGAACCAACGAGCTAAAACCACATCGGCAACCATCATCAACAACTACAGCGAAAGCGCACTTGCCGATATTCTCTACTTCTACGGAGAGTTGAAGAACAGCCGGCAGATAGCCGCTGCAATCGTCAAGGAACGTAGCCAAAAACCGATTGAGACAACAGGAGAGCTAATCAACATTGTACAACCGTTCTTCGTACGAGACAGAGAGAAGAAAGAGCTGGCAAAGGTGTTTCAAGCTTTGCGCATTGAGGTAAACCAAGAGATGGATGCCCTAAAAGAAATGCTGACAGCAGCCACAGAATGCTTAAAGCCTGGAGGAAGATTGGTGGTCATCACCTATCATTCGTTAGAGGATAGAATGGTCAAGAACATCATGAAGACTGGTAGTATCGAAGGCAAAGAGGAGAAAGACTTTTTCGGCAACGTTTCATCTCCCTACAAGTTGATTACACGTAAACCGATTGTCCCTAACGCTGAAGAGCAAGAGAAAAACCCTCGGTCGAGAAGTGCAAAACTGAGGATTGCCGAAAAATTGTAACCACAAATTGAGTTAAGAGTTTAAATTGAGTTAATAATGGACGAGGACAACAAGACGAACATTGAGGAGCAAGACACAGAACTGACGCAGGACGAGGTGCAAGAGATGCAGGAGCGACAGAAAGCGATTGAGGCTATCAAGAAGTTCACCGAAGAAGACGAGGAGGAAGACGAAGACAGCTTGGGCGAAATCTCGTTGAAATCCATCATCGGAGGTGACATCCTACAAAGTCGCTTCATGCTGCATCAGGTTGTCTTCTTCATGTTCTTGGTTGTACTAGCCATCATCTACACAGGTAACAGATATGCAAGTCAACAAGACACCTTGCTCATCGACAGTCTGAAAGTAGAGCTACAAGAAGAGCGAAACAAAGTACTGACTATCGAAAGTGACCTGCTCAACGCCAGTCGCCAATCAGAAATCATCAAACTACTGAAAGTAAACGGAGACTCACTACTACTCAACCCAACAAAACCACCATTCATCATCACAGAAGACGACAACCAATAAAGAGAGAAAAAAAATGAAGTTCGACAAGAAATACATATCAGGTCAATTCACATTAGTGATAATACTGGCATTGCTTTTCTGTGTTGGTATCGTTGTCTTTATGGTCAAGACCATGACGGTTGATAAGAAGAAATGGGAGGAAGTGAGAAGAGAGAACTTCGAAAAGGACAGTCTGCTTGTAGAGCCGAAAAGAGGAAACATCCTCTCTGCTGACGGCCAATTAATGGCTAGCGACCTGCCCGACTATAAGGTATATATCGATTTCAAATCGGGACTGAACAAAAAAGCCATTAAGAACAACGAGTTCGATCATCAGGATTCAATCATCTTCAACGCTAAAGACTCATTGTTCTTAGGAAAGGGCGAAGCATACGCCAAGACGCTCGATTCAATCTGTGTAGGACTGAGCAAGATTTGTCCGCCAAAGACAGCAGCAGAGTACCGTCAGCACTTGGCAGAGGGATGGACCTCGCAAAGCCGCTATTTTGAGGTATGCAAACATAAAACCCTAAACTACATCCAATACAAAGAACTGATGGCTTTACCATTCTTCAGAGATTACGAAAAGCGCAAGTACTTTGTCGGGCTGAACATCGTACCTCGAAATAACAGAAAAAAGCCTTTCGGCTCATTAGCACGTCGTACACTCGGCGATATGTTCGGGGATAAAGACAACAAAGAAAACAAGTCAGCACGTTCAGGACTAGAGTTGGCTTACGACTCATTGCTCAGGGGAGTCCCTGGTATCATGCATAGACGTAAAATCCTGAACAAATACGTTGACTTGATTGATATCAAACCAGAGAACGGCTATGACATCGTGTCAACAATTGACGTGACGATGCAAGACGTCAGCGAAAATGCTTTACGCGAAGAGTTCAAAGTTATCAAGTCGGCTGGCGGTTTGGCCGATATGGGTGTCGTGGTACTGATGGAGAGAAAGACGGGTGATGTGAAAGCAATCGTAAACCTCTCATTGTATGACGATGGTGAGTACTACGAAGCCCGTAACTTTGCGTTGGCAGCCCTCATGGAACCAGGTTCCACCTTCAAGACCGCATCCATACTTGTAGGACTTGATGACGGAGCACTTGACATCAACGAAACCACAAACGGTAATGGAGGTGTCTATAACATGTACGGTTCGATGATGAAAGACCATAACTGGAATCGTGGTGGATATGGTGAGATGGACGTAGCCCACACCCTGATGTACTCATCTAACATTGGTGTAAGCCGTCTGATTGACAAACACTATCATAACCATCCAGAAAAGTTTGTCGAAGGGCTACACAGAATCGGTATTGGTACAGACTTGCAGTTGCCATTTGTTGGAGCCGCCACACCAAAGATTCGTATGCCGAAAGCCGATAAGAGCAACTGGTCGAATACTGCACTTGCATGGATGTCGATTGGCTATGAGACACAGATTCCACCTATTTCCACTGTCACTTTCTACAACGCAATAGCCAACGATGGAAAGATGGTACGTCCACGATTTGTCAAAGCAATTCAAAAAGAAGGAGAAGTCGTCCAGGAAATGCCCGTGGAAGTTATCAAAGAACAAATTGCTCGTCCACAAGCCATCAAGCAAATTCAGGAAATGTTGCTCCGAGTTGTAGGCGAAGGCGTAGGAAAACGTGCAGGAAGCAAATATTTTGCGGTTGCAGGCAAAACAGGAACAGCCCAGATTGGCGGTAAAGGTGGTTATAAGGGAGGTGGACACCTCGTTAGCTTCTGCGGCTACTTCCCCGCTGAGGATCCTCAATACACATGTATCGTCGCTATACGATTGGCACATGGTCAAGCATCGGGTGGAGGACAAGCTGGTCCTGTATTCAAGAAAATCGCAGAAAGTATCTATGCCAATGCTGTGACAAGCGACCTCTCAAAAGCAAAAGACACGCTGGCGGTATTTGCCCCACAAGTCAAGAAAGGCTATGCAGGTGCTACCAAATCCGTATTCGATCGGTTGAATTTGAAAGCAACTACATCAGGAGTGCAGAATGACGAAGTGGTCAACATCGCCACCAATGGAAACACAGTTAGCTTTGAAGCTTTCGATTATGACTTCGACCACCTCCCCAACTTGAAGGGAATGGGCCTTAGAGACGCCGTGTACGAGATAGAACGCAGAGGAATGAAAGCAAGAGTTAAAGGTATAGGAAAAGTAGTGGAGCAAAGCATACATCCGGGTACGAAGAACCAAGAAGGTCAAATCGTGGAGATTGAATTGCGCCAAGACTAACCTATCGAGTAGGAATGTATAACAAATAAAGACAAAGCACATATGCAGTTACAGAAGCTATTAGAGGCAATCACAATAGAAGGAACTCAAGGAGAGTTGCACAGAGAAATCTCTGGAATTCAAATAGACTCTCGGCAAATAACGGCAGGACAAGTTTTCGTTGCCGTTCGCGGTTCTCAGAACGATGGGCACAAATACATCGAGAAGGCTATCGAACTGGGTGCTACCGCAATTGTCTGTGAAGAGTTCCCTACAGAAATCAATTCCAACATCACCTATGTAAAAGTACGCAACTCTGAACATATTGTCGGCAACCTTGCCACCACTTTCTACGACAACCCTTCCAAGAAGTTCAAATTGGTAGGCGTTACTGGTACTAACGGCAAGACAACCATTGCTACGACGCTGTATAACATGTTTAGATACATGGGGCATAAAGCAGGACTTCTCTCAACTGTCGTTAACTATATCGACGGTGAAGCTGTCCCTACAGAACACACAACACCAGACCCAATCACACTTAACAAACTATTAGCCCAGATGGCTGATGCTGGCTGTGAATATGTGTTCATGGAAGTCAGTTCGCACTCGATTGTTCAAAACAGAATCGGAGGACTGCACTTTGTTGGCGGCTTGTTCACCAATATCACTCGTGATCACTTGGATTATCACAAGACATTCGAAAATTACATAAAAGCAAAGAAGCAGTTTTTCGACAATCTCCCATCTGATGCGTTCGCCATCACCAACATCGATGACAAGAACGGAATGATCATGGTACAAAACACGAAGGCAACTGTCAAGACCTATTCCGTTCAACAAGCAGCTGACTTCAAGGCGAAAATCATCGAGTGTCATTTTGAAGGAATGTATCTTGACATTAACGGAAAAGAAGTGGGTGTGCAGTTCATCGGGAAGTTCAACGTTTACAATCTGCTAGCTATCTATGGTGCAGCTATCATGCTAGGCAAGGAACCACAGGAATGTCTCATAGCAATGAGCAGTATGAAACCTGTAAGCGGACGATTGGAAGCTATCAATTCTCCTGACGGATTCACAGCCATCGTTGACTATGCTCACACTCCTGATGCTTTGGAAAACGTGCTCAATGCTATCCATGGTGTGTTGGAGGGCAAAGGGCGGCTGATAACTGTCTGTGGTGCAGGAGGAAATCGTGATAAGGGGAAACGTCCTTTGATGGCTCAAGAGGCTGTACGCCAAAGTGACAGAGTCATCATCACCAGCGACAACCCTCGCTTTGAAGAACCACAAGACATCATCAACGATATGGTAGCAGGACTCGACAAAGAGCAGATAAAGAAAGTGCTGACCATCGTTGACCGAAGAGAAGCCATCAAGACAGCCTGTATGATGGCTGAAAAAGGAGATGTGATTCTCATCGCAGGAAAAGGACACGAAGACTATCAGGAGGTGAAGGGTGTAAAACATCACTTCGACGATAAAGAGGAAGTGTGTAAATGCTTTGGAAATTGATAGTTGATAGTTAAATTACTAAATAAGACTTAATCGATATGTTATACTTTTTATCACAATATCTCGACCGATTGGACATCCCAGGAGCAGGAATGTGGACATACGTTTCGTTCCGTTCGCTACTAGCTTTGATGCTTTCGCTAACCATCTCTATGGTAGCTGGGAAAAGGTTCATTACATATATGAAACGGAAACGTCATTTTGAAAGTGCACGTGACGCAGAAATCGATCCTTATGGGGTTCAAAAAAACGGAACACCTTCAATGGGAGGTGTGATTATCGTTGGGGCGGTTGTAATTCCTGCTCTCCTGCTTGGTCGATTGGACAATGTGTATATCAATCTGCTGATTGTCACGATACTTTGGTTTGGATTACTCGGTTTTATTGACGACTATATCAAACTAAAAGGTAATAAGGATGGCATGAAGCCTCGCTACAAACTCCTCGGACAGTTGGCATTAGGTTGTGTAGTTGGAATCGTCCTGTGGTTATCGCCAGATGCTGTAGTACGCGAAAATGTTACTGCGGAAAGCAACGGCCAATCGGCTGTGGTCTATCACAAGAGCGAAGCAAGAAAGTCCACAGTAACCACCGTACCATTCCTAAAGAACAACAACTTGGACTACTACGAAGTGTTTAATTGGATAAAGGATGGTAAAGTGAAGCGTGCATGCGGATGGATTCTGTTCATATTGGTTACTACATTTGTGATTACAGCTGTATCAAACGGTGCAAACCTGAATGATGGAATGGATGGCATGTGTGCAGGCAATTCTGCCATTATCGGCACCACGTTAGGCATTCTAGCTTATGTTTCTGGTCATATTCACTATGCCAGCTACCTGAATGTGATGTATATTCCAGGCTCGGAGGAGATTGTGGTTTACATTTGCGCCTTCGTCGGAGCGTTGATTGGATTTCTATGGTACAACGCTTTCCCTGCAAAAGTGTTTATGGGCGATACAGGCAGTCTGTCCATCGGAGGAGTGATTGCCGTCACCGCTGTCATCATTCACAAAGAGCTGATGATTCCGATTCTCTGCGGCATCTTCTTGGTCGAGAGTATTTCTGTGATGATACAAGTATGGTACGCTAAGAAAGGCAATAAACGAGGGGTGAAACAACGAGTATTCAAACGCACACCGATTCATGACCATTTCCGTGTACAGCAAAACCAATTACTTACTGATTGCAAGTACATCTGCAAGTATCCGACAACGGTACTACACGAAAACATGATCACAATCCGCTTCTGGATTATCACGATATTATTAGCAGCAATAACGATTATTACACTGAAGATAAGATGAAAAGAATTGTAGTTCTTGGAGCAGCAGAAAGCGGTGCAGGAGCCGCTGTATTGGCAAAAGTGAAGGGATTTGACGTGTTTGTCTCTGACATGTCTGCCATCAAAGATAAATACAAGAAGCAACTCGATGAATACCACATCGATTGGGAAGAGGGGCAGCATACTGAAAAGCAGATTCTCAATGCCGACGAAATCATCAAGAGTCCCGGAATTCCTGAAAAAGCCCCTATGGTGCAGAAAATCAAAGCGGCAGGTATTCCTATCATTTCAGAGATTGAATTTGCAGGCAGATACACAAATGCAAAGATGATATGCATCACTGGTTCGAATGGCAAGACCACAACAACGTCACTCACCTATCATATCCTCAAAAATGCCGGCTACAATGTTGGGTTAGCTGGTAATATCGGCAATAGTCTGGCTTTGCAGGTAGCTACCGAAAACTACGACTACTACGTGATTGAGCTCAGCAGTTTCCAACTGGATAACATGTATGAGTTCAAGGCAGATATAGCGATTCTCATGAACATCACACCTGATCATCTCGACCGCTACGACTTCAAGATGCAGAACTACGTGGATGCGAAGATGCGAATCACACAGAACCAAACCGAAGACGACGCATTCATCTTCTGGAACGATGACCCAATCGTGAAAGAAGAGATGAAACGGTATAATCTCAAAGCCCAATTATTCCCATTCTCCGAATTCAAAGGAAACGGAGCTATTGCATACGCAGAAAAAGGTCAATACGTGATTGAGGTTCCTACACCATTCAACATGGAACTCGAAGAATTGGCACTTACGGGCAAACACAATCTCTACAACTCTCTGGCAGCAGGTATCACTGCCAATATTGCTGGTGTAGATAACAAAACACTTCGTGAATGCCTATCAAACTTCGAAGGAGTTGAACACCGATTGGAGAAGGCAGGACGCGTTCGTGGGATTGACTTCGTGAACGACTCAAAAGCCACCAATGTCAATGCATGCTGGTATGCACTTGAAAGCATGAAACAACCTACCGTCCTGATTTTAGGCGGAATCGACAAAGGAAACGACTATACAGAAATCTACGATTTGGTTCGTGAAAAGTGTGTAGGATTGGTATTTCTTGGAGTTGATAACAAAAAATTACACGAGAACTTTGACTCGTTCGGATTACCAATCGTGGATGTACAAAGCATGAAAGACTGTGTCGATGCTTGTTACAAAATGGCTCACGATGGTGATTGCGTACTACTCAGTCCCTGCTGTGCCAGCTTTGATTTATTCAAAAACATGGAAGATCGCGGAGAGCAATTCAAACACTATGTAAGTAATTTGTAAGAAATGTATTAAACCTATCGAATAATGCTAAAAATTATCAGCAATAACCTATTTAAAGGAGACAAAGTAGTTTGGATGATCTACTTTTTCCTGTGCATGATCTCGCTGGTTGAGATCTATAGTGCTTCTAGTTCTTTGACCTATACCCACGGAAATCATCTTGACCCGATGATACGTCAGGCGGGATTCCTGTTTGTGGGACTGATTATCATCCTCATTGTACACAGAATACCTTGCAAGTATTTCAAGTTGTTCCCACTCTTCTTATTACCAGCATCTGTGATGTTGCTGTTATATGTGCTGTTATTTGGAGGAACCATCAATGGAGGTAACAGATGGATTGACTTGGGATTTCTCTCATTCCAACCCTCTGAAGTGGCTAAAGCGGCTCTTATCATGTCGCTTGCTGCTATTCTTTCGAAAACCCAGAACGAAGAATCGATAATTGGGAAAAACGGTCGAAAGACAGTTGTGATGGCAACAAAGGGAGGATATAACAAACCATTCAAGATTTGCAGTATCCTCGTGTGTGTCATCTGTGGTCTGATAGTATCTGAGAACTTCTCAACCGCAGCCATCCTATTTACCGTATCCATCATCATGATGTATATCGGCAATATTCCACGCAAACTAATGGCAAAAGGGCTTCTGTGCATTGGAGTCATTGGAGCACTATTCATAGGCACCCTACTTTTGATACCCGATTCTTTGGCCACATCAATTGGCGGACGTGTCGCTACATGGAAACATCGTATTGAAAACAAGATAGGAATTAACAAAACAGACGCAGCATCAAAAGAACTTGAAGAAAGTGAATACGATTTAGCAGAGAACTGGCAAGTTGGAAACTCCAATATCGCCATAGCCAACTCTAACATGATTGGATTGGGGCCAGGCAACTCTGTTCAGCGCGATTTTCTCTCTCATGCTGAGTCCGACTTCATCTATTCCATCATCATTGAGGAGACAGGCATAGCAGGTGCGATATTTGTTATATTCCTCTACTTCGCACTATTGATACGAGTGAATAAGATTGCAAAGAGGTGCGATAAGTTCTTCCCAGCATTTCTTGTGACAGGCTTCGGCATCGTTCTGGTATTGCAAGCCCTCATCAATATGGGCGTAGCTGTTGGACTATTACCCGTTACCGGTCAGCCATTACCACTTATCAGTAAGGGTGGTACGTCAATCATCATCACCTGCTTCTATTTTGGGGTTATCCTCAGTATCAGTCGTTATGCAGAAAAAGTAAGCGAAACTCCAGCAGAACCGGCAGAGTCTAGCAGCACGATTGAAACCGATGAATATTTCAGTGGAGTAGGCATAGAATAGCTGTAAGTGCTAAGATTTAGAGACATGAAACAACTAAAAGTCATCATTAGCGGAGGAGGTACAGGAGGTCATATATTTCCTGCTGTATCGATAGCAAATGCTATTAAGGGTATAGACCCAAATGCCGACATTTTGTTTGTTGGCGCAGAGGGACGTATGGAGATGCAACGTGTACCTGATGCAGGATATCCTATCATTGGTCTGCCTATTGAGGGGTTCAGCCGTAAGAATCCGTTCAAAAACATACGGGTGCTGTGGAAAATCCTAAGATGCCAGTTGAAGGCACGAAAGATTATCCGCGACTTCCAGCCACAAGTCGTTGTAGGCGTTGGAGGATACGCAAGCGGTCCTACACTCAAAACTGCCGGACAAATGGGTATCCCAACCTTGATACAGGAGCAGAACTCTTATGCAGGTGTGACAAACAAACTTTTAGCGAAATCTGCCAGCAAGATTTGTGTGGCATACGAAGGGATGGAACGGTTCTTCCCTGCTGATAAAATCATCATGACAGGTAATCCCGTTCGCCAGCAGCTACTCAACACGGCCATCAACCATCAGGATGCTATCAAACAATTCGGATTTAACCCCACCCTGCCAACCATTTTGATTATCGGAGGCAGCTTGGGTGCCAGAACCATCAACGAGAGCGTTCTGTCTGCAATTGAGGTGATACGCAGCTCTGGTGTTCAAATCATCTGGCAGACAGGAAAGATCTATCGCCAGCAAATCGCAGAGGAGCTGAAACAACACGAGAAGATGGAACAGTTATTCGTAAGCGACTTTATCTCAAATATGGATGTAGCCTATACTGCTGCCGACCTCGTGATATCGAGAGCCGGTGCAAGCAGCATCAGCGAATTATGCATGCTGGGGAAGCCCTGTATATTGGTTCCTTCACCGAATGTAGCAGAAGACCATCAAACCAAAAATGCGATGGCTCTCGTTCACAAAGAAGCGGCCCTGATGGTCAAGGACGCCGAAGCGCGTGAAAAACTGATTCCGCTGGCAATCGAGGTAGTTCGTGACACCCAGAGACTCAGTGCATTAAGCACCAACATCAGGCAATTAGCACTACCCGATTCTGCTAACATCATTGCAAAAGAAGTCATCAAATTAGCAACTATCAAAGCATCATAGAACAACATGAATAATCATTTAAAGTCTGTATATTTCATCGGAGCTGGAGGCATCGGAATGAGTGCCCTACTACGCTACTTTCTCACAAAAGGTTATAATGTGGGCGGCTACGATCGTACACCAAGCGAATTGACAGAGAAACTGATTAGCGAAGGAGCACAAATCCACTACGAGGAAAACGTAGACACAATACCTACCTGCTTCAAAGAGAAAGACAGCACGCTGGTTGTCTATACACCAGCCATTCCTGCAGAACATAAGGAATTGGTGTATTTTCGTGAGAATGGGTTCGACCTTCAGAAACGAGCTCAGGTGCTGGGATTCCTCACCCAAGCTCACAAAGGGCTATGCGTAGCAGGAACACATGGAAAGACAACTACCTCTACGATGACAGCCCATCTGTTCCATCAATCACATATCGACTGCAATGCATTCCTTGGAGGTATTTCCAAGAACTACGGAACCAATTACATTCTCTCGGACAAAAGCGACTATGTTGTCATCGAAGCCGATGAGTTCGATCGTTCGTTCCATTGGTTACGCCCCTACATGTCAGTTATTACTGCAACCGACCCCGATCATCTGGACATCTACGGAACCAAAGAGGCATATCTCGAGAGTTTCCGCCACTATACCACACTGATTCAGAAAGGTGGTGCATTGATTATTCACAAGGGACTTGAAATGAAAGCCGCTGTTCAGGAAGGGGTCAGAGTCTATGAATACGCTCGGACAGAAGGCGACTTCCATGCAGAGAATATCAAGATAGGAAACGGAGAGATTCTCTTCGACTTCGTCACCCCGACAGCTGTCATCAAGGACATACAATTGGGAGTGCCCGTCAGCATCAACATCGAAAACGGAATAGCTGCGATGGCTCTCGCTTGGCTAAATGGTGTCACAGACGAAGAGATACGCAATGCTATGAAGTCTTTTGGAGGTGTCGATCGTCGATTTGACTTTAAGATAAAAAACGACCACATGGTCTTCCTCAGCGATTATGCACATCATCCCAACGAGATTGAACAAAGCATCAAATCAATACGCGAGCTGTATCAGAACAAAAGAATAGCAGCTGTGTTCCAACCTCACCTCTATACACGTACACGCGATTTCTACAAGGAGTTTGCCCAGAGCCTGTCATTGTTAGACAAAGTATATCTCTGCGACATCTACCCTGCACGCGAGGCACCAATTCCAGGTGTGACCAGCAAACTGATTTACGACAACCTGCGCCCAGGCATCGATAAACAGCTCATTCACAAGGAAGACGTAGTAGAAAGTGTACGACAAAAAGATTTCGATGTTCTCATTCTACTGGGAGCAGGTGATATAGAGAATTACGTACAAGCAATTACAGAAGTGCTGTCATGATACAACTGAAGAAAGGCATAAAAATCCTAATCGGAGCAATACTGGTACTTGGTGTTGCGACATATGCCGTATATGCCGCCATCATTGCGTCCAATCCTTCTCCAGAAGACAGATGCACACACATCGAGCTCAACATCGAACAGAACCCACATTCTGGGTTCATCACCAACGAAATCATTGAGAACGAACTTCACAAGGCGAACATCTACCCAAAAGAGCGTCTGTTGGCCGACATCAGAACACGCGACATTGAGAAAACGCTGATGAAGAATGAATTTATCGAACAAGTCGAGTGCTACAAGACTGCCAACAACACGGTCACCATCAACATCAAGCAGCGTACACCCGTCATCTATATACTCCCCGATAACGGAAAAGGTTATTACATCGACAAGTACGGGAAAATCATCACGAAGACCAACTACCCAGTCAATCTTCCTGTAGCCACAGGCATCATGTCCGAGGCATACGCCACAAAATGCCTGTCGAAGTTAGGAGCATACATCGTCAACGATGAATTCTGGAACAGTCAGATAGAGCAAATCTACGTAAAGGCAAATGCTGATCGTGAATACGTCATCGACCTCATTCCTCGGGTTGGGAATCACGTCATCCACTTAGGACATATCACCAACTTCGAGAACAAACTACATCGACTGATGGTGTTCTACGAGAAAGCACTATCGCAAATCGGATGGAACAAGTATTCATCAATCGACCTCGAATACGAAGGACAAATCATTTGTAAGAAATAACAAAACAATAACATATATGGTAGAACAAGAATCAATCATTGTAGCCATCGAGCTAGGTTCATCGAAGATTTCGGGCATCGCTGGAAAAATGAAGGACGGGACCATGCAGATATTGGCCTACGCTGAAGACAAGACTACAGACTGCGTCAAGCGCGGAGTGGTCTATAACATCGAGAAAACGACACTCAGCATCAAGACTATCATCAGTAAACTTGAAGCTGCCCTGAAAATGAAGATTACCCGCACGTATATCGGTCTGGGTGGTCAGTCTGTCCGTTCTGTCAAGAGTGTAGTTCAGAAAAACATGCTGACACCGACCTATATCAATCAGGCACATATCGACCTCATCACCGACGAGAGCCATGAAGTACCCTACGAGGACAATGAACTGATTGGCTACTTCAACCAGGAATTCGTGGTCGATACCAACGTAGCGGCCGATCCTGTAGGCATCATGGGAACCAACATCGAAGGCAAGTTCCTCAATGTCATCGCCAACTGCCGCATACGCAACAACATCAAGACAAGTTTTGAAAACATCGGTATCGACATCGCCGACTATCGCCTGTCAGCCTTCGAATTGGCAAACAGCGTGCTGACCGATGCCGAGAAACGCTCCGGAACAGCCTTGATTGACTTCGGTGCAGGCACAACCACAATTTCCGTGCTGAAGAACAACATCGTGCGCCAAATTATCACGCTGCCGATGGGCATCAGCAACATCACACAAGACCTCTGCGACTTGCAGATTGAGCCATCCGAAGCCGAGCAACTGATGCTCACCTATGCCGATGCAACCGCAGACATTACCGCCGACGAAGAAAACGAGCAACTCAAGACCTACACCACTTCCGACGGACGTCAAATCGAAGTAAGAGAAATCCATCGCATCATCGGAGCACGTCTTCATGAGATACTTCTCAATGTTGAAAACCAACTACACAACTCCGACTACGCCGACAAACTGCTCGGAGGAATTGTCATCACAGGTGGAGGAGCCAACATTCCCAACATCGAGAAAGCATGCACCAGCACGCTCAAAGTCGATAAGGTGAGAGTTGCACGCAAACTCATTCCACCAATCATCAAGAACAGCGACATCACGACACTCTCATTGGAGAGCACAACCAGCTGCACCATCGTCTCACTCCTCCTCTCTGGAAGCGAGAACTGCGTAGGCGAGGAATACAAAGGGCCAGACATGTTCCGTGAGAACGAGAAGGTACAAGAGATTGAAGCCCACAAAGAGGCAGCAGCCCGACTGCAACAGGAAGAAGACCGAGCACTCGAATACATCGAGCAGACCAAGACACAGCTCCGCGAAACCATCCTCAAACTGCAGCAAACCAGCGAAGCCATCACAAACGACGAGTCGAACAAAAAGCTCCACAAAGCAGCCGAAGCATTCATCGAAGAAGCACACGGCATCATCACCGACGACTTCAAGCAAAATAAAGACCTACTCGTAGGAAAAGACAAATACAAGCAGTCACTACGCGAGGCCGACATCCTCATCACCAAATGCGATGAAGAAGCCGAAGGTCTAAAGAACCTGTTGAAAGAACTCACCAAGAAAAACAGCTTCCTGGGTAAGGTGAACCGATGGATTGACGACATCCTGAAAGAATAAGAAATCCACTCTCTTACGCTCCCATCGAGGAGAACTACTAACAACTAAACAAAAAACTACTAAACACACAATCAGATGTTTGATAATGTAGAATTCAGTTTCCCACAAGGGAAAACCAGTATCATAAAAGTCATAGGAGTAGGAGGCGGAGGATGCAACGCCGTCAACAACATGTTCAATAAAGGCATCCATGACGTAGCCTTCGTCGTATGCAACACCGACAACAAAGCACTCAACGACTCAGTCGTCCCAGCCAAACTCCAGTTGGGCAAAGAAGGCTTAGGAGCCGGAAACGACCCAGTAGCCGGACGTCATGCAGCCGAAGAGTCACTCGACGAAGTTAAGACCATGCTGAGCGATGGAACCAAAATGGTATTCATCACAGCAGGAATGGGAGGCGGAACAGGCACAGGAGCCGCACCAGTCATTGCAAAGACAGCTAAGGACATGGGCATCCTTACCGTAGGAATCGTCACCATTCCATTCCGATGGGAAGGCATCAAGAAAATCGACAAAGCACTCGACGGAGTCGAAGAAATGAGCAAAAATGTCGATGCACTCCTCGTCATCAACAACGAACGCCTGCGCGAAATCTACCCCGAACTGACCATACTCGACGCATTTGCCAAAGCTGACGACACACTCTGTAATGCAGCACGAAGCATCGCCGAGATCATCACCATGCACGGAGTCATCAACCTCGACTTCAAGGACGTGAAGACCGTACTACAAAACGGAGGAGTCGCCATCATGAGTACAGGCTACGGAAGTGGTGACGGACGAATCTCCAAAGCCATCGAAGACGCACTCCACTCACCGTTGCTCAACAACAACGACATATACAACTCACAAAAGATTCTGCTCCATATCGCATTCTGCGGAGACGATTCCGACGGAACACCAAGCCTCATGATGGAAGAGATGGGCGAAATCCATGAGTTCATGGAGAAGATGAACACAGGCGACATCGTCGAGACCAAATGGGGACTCTCAGTCGATCCATCACTCAAAGAGCGCGTCAAAGTCACCATCCTTGCAACCGGATTCGGAGTGCAGAACATTAACACAACAGAGATGGACGACCGCATCAACCATCGCAACGAAGAGACACGCAAACGCGAAGCTCAGCGCACAGAAAAAGACATCGAAAACGAAATCCGACGCACCCAAGTCTATGGTGACGACCACAAGAAAGGCGCAATACGCAAGCTCACATTCAACTACATCTTCAAAGACGAAGATCTCGACAACGATGACATCATCAGCATGGTCGAAACCATACCGACCTATCGACGCAAACGTGAAGACATACGTGCCATCGAAGATCGCTCAAACACCCTGAGCGTATCAGCACCCGTAGCCGGATCAGTCATCAGTTTCACCTAAGCACATTTCAATAATCTATAAAGAACAACAGGAGCGATTAACGCTCCTGTTTTCGTTTCAAGTATCAAGTTTCTGGTCTTGAACTTTTGAAACATTTGAAACTCTTGAAACATTTGAAACTCTTGGAACCTTTGAAACTCTTAAAACCCTTGGATCTTCTTGAACCTCTTGTATGTCACTCATCTGTCCTATGACTATCTAGGGTAATCCTTTTTCCTTTAGCGTTTCGGCAAATGCTGTAACATCAGTTGTTACCATCTCTAAGGGGGCATCATACATTTCCGCAATAGCCTGTGCCACAGCAGTGATGTCCTTGCCCTCCATGAACAGTTTCAACATGTCAGCACCTGTTTCGTTGAGCGTGAACGACTCCTTTACCTTCACGCTTTCTTTGTTTCTGGTCACCACCACATAATAGTCTGCCAGCGGTAGGATTTCTATCTTTTTCTCTTCCGTCTTTTCTTTAGTATAATTCTGATACGTTTTCAGCATGCTCTGTCGAATCTTGTTGAGCCTGTCATCACGCGTCTCAGGGTAGCAATAGGCATTGGCCTCGCATAGTTTCAGCCGGATACAATTGGGGTAGTCGAAGCAGGTGGCACAGGCCTCTATCTCGTCGTGGCATTCGCGGAAACGCTCCACCATCGTCTCGTCGCGGTCGTCGCTGTCGATATGTCCGATATAGTGGTCTTCAGAATAATGCTCACATTTCCCGATATTTCCTGATGGCTCAATTACAACGCTCTGGTCATTGTCTGCCATACAGTGGTTGATCTTGATGCCTTCCGATAGCGGCTTTATCTCATACAGCCCGTAATCCGCCAACTTTGCCTCTATCTCCTTCATCTTCTCAAAAACGGTTTTCCGCTCCTGTTCATCTTTGATAGCCACGCTACCGTCTGATATTTCGAAGAGCATGTGCAGATAGACCGTCAGATTATCATTACTTCCGAACTCCTGATACAGCTCGTCGGCCAATTCCATCAAATTATCGGCATTATGCACGTCGATATTCAGACGTATCGACACACGGATGCCAGCATCTAGCAGGCGGTGGATATTAGCGATGACACGTTGATAGGCGTTGACACCTTTATAGATATACGCCTTGCTTTTGTTATAGACGGTCTCAGTACCATCCAAAGTAATCTGAACGCTTTTTAGCCGCCAAGTCCCAACAGCCTCCTTGACGGTGTTGTCATCGAAAAGGTAGCCATTACTAATCATCGATGAAGAGTAGTCAATGCCAGCTTCCGAGAGCTTATTACAGATGGTAGTAATGACAGATTTGTTAAATAGCGGCTCGCCGCCAAACCAACTGATTGAGACCTTCTGTTTCTCGCAGTGGTCAATGATATATTGCGCCGTTCGCAGGGCAATATCATTGCTCATCGGCCTGCGTGGGCGTCCTTTCTCATAACAGTAGAAACAGCGTGCATTGCAGTCGGTAGTCGTCAGAATGGTGTAGCCTGTGATACCCTTCTTCTTCTCCCTTGTCTGCTTGATAACATCTCTCACCTGCCGACTAAGCAACCGGTCGTCGTGTGCTGTGGGCACAACAAACCATTTCTCGATAAGTTGTGGGAGTGATGCAGGCCTGCTTTTATAGAGTTTTGCCTCTTCAGACGAAAGCAACAACAGGGCCTTAGTCATCGTGTGATAGAGCAGCAGCCCTTCGTCAACGGGTTGCTCCACAACGAAGGACATAGGGCGATATGTCTGTCCGTCCCCTGCCTCCTGCTTATTCAGCAAACTGTCTAATGGTTCTGCGACAGTTTTGATTTCTTTCATTCTTCTTTAAAATACTCTGATGCCATTGATAAGACAGAAACGATGGAGCCGAACAATGACATCAAAGATTCATTCTTACAGAATGTCGGAAGGACATGCCACTTCAGATGGGCAAACAGGTATAGTATACGAAGTGCAAGAACCTTGTAATAACTGCACTTTATTCAGATTGATACTTTCAATTGTTGGTTTCTGATAATTCTTTTTCATTGTACATTAAAATTTAGTGAATTAATATTTTTTTGCCATTTTTGATAAAAATACCTCTTTGTGGGTTTTGTACCTTCTGTCCGCTTAAGTTATAATAGTCACCTTCAGCCTCCTTTGTATCAGGAGTAAAGACACCGTCCAAACCTGTACTGTCATCATCTGTTTCTATGCCAAGAAATTCTCTGGCTCCAACTATACTGCTAGGTATCTGAACGTATGCTCTGTTTGCAGGTGATGATGTATCGTTTGCATGTTTAAAGATGACACCGCCGTGACCATCAGAACTCAAGACATAATTGGTGTAGTTGTCTTCATTGGCGTGTATAACCGTTGGAACCAATACACCCTTCAGCATATTCGAATAATAGAAATCCGTTGGTTCTACGGGAACATTATATGTATTCCCAGGTGTACCAACTATATACAAACCCGTTCCTGCCGGAACTTCATATGCCCTTGTGATAATGAGATTGCCAGCTGATGGCTTGAAACCACTAACAATGTATGCCTCGATACCGCTGACATTGGTAAAGTTAAGGGGATATTCACTACAGTAAGTTCCTTTGCCCAAAGAATTGAGAGTGATGCTAACCGGAGGAGTTGCTGCCTCAACAATTCCACCCTTAAACACATTTTCTGTCCAACCTGCAGCGATGTAGGCGTCACGAGTACCGTATGGAACAGTCAATGTACATGAAGAACCAATATTATTGAAAGATGAGGAAGGATAAGCAAAAGGCTCTTCAATCTCAGAAAAAACAGAGGTCAAACCTATGCAATCTTCGAAAGCATGCCAATTAATACTTGTCACACCATTACCTAATGCTACAGAGGTCAAGCCTATGCAACTACGGAAAGCGCCATTGCCTATACTCGTTACACTATTGGGTATTTCTATGGAAGTCAAGCTAATGCAATTATAAAAAGCATGACCACCTATGCTCGTCACACTATTGGGAATTTCTATGGAAGTCAAACCAATGCAGTCACTAAAAGCACGACCACCAATACTCGTCACACTATTGGGAATAGTTGTGTTTTTGCACCCAGTTACCAGCTCATGGGTTCCTGTATTGATAATGGCATTGCATCCATCGGGAGAATCAAATATAGTATTTCCATCTGCTACTGAAATGGAAGTCAAGGATGTACACCTTGAAAAGGGATTTACACCCAAACTCGTCACGCTATTGGGGATCTCAATAAATGTCAGGCCAGTGCAGCCTTCGAAAACATACATGCCAATGCTCTTTACGCTGTTGGGGATGGTAACAGAGGTCAGGCCAGAGCAACCAGAGAATGCATAATTTCCAATCGCAGTCAGCCCTGTGAAGTATTGTAATTCGTTGAACGAAATGATTGCCGTGTTCTCCTTGAATACCTTTCCTAGGTCGGTCACTGCTTTTGCTTCTGCTTCACTTAGTTCGCCATCATCATTCGTATCCCAATTGGCTACACAAAGCGCTTTCACATTTGCATCAGCAAAGATTACCGCCTCAACAATACCTCCTTTAAAAATATCTTCTGTCCAACCTGCTGCAATATAAGCATCACGAGTACCTACAGGAACAGTCAAGGTACAAGAGGAAGAAATTCCGGAAAATGCATTATTTCCAAAAGCGAAAGGTTCTTCAATCCCAGAAACAACAGAGGTCAGGCCTGAACAACCAGAGAAAGCCCCCTCTCCTATGCTCGTAACACTATTGGGAATCTCTGTTGAAGTCAGGCCAGTGCAGCCTTCGAAAGCATACATGCCAATGCTCGTCACACCATTGGGAATAGTTGTGTTTTTGCACCCAGTTACCAGCTCATGGGTTCCTTTATTGATAATGGCATTGCATCCATCAGGAGACTCATAATATGAATAATAACCATCAACCACTGTAATGGAAGTCAAGGATGTACAGCTAGCAAATGGATTCTTACCTATACTCCGCACGCTGTTGCCAATGGTGACAGAGATGAGGTATGAGCAACCACCGAAAGCAAAATCGCCAATACTCGTCACACTATTGGGGATGGTGATGGAGGTCAGGCTACAGCAGCATGTGAAAGCATAATTACCAATACTTGTCACGCTGTTGGGAATCTCAATGGATGTCAATTTATGGCAAAACTGGAAAGCATTATCACCTATACTCGTCACATTGTATGTCACATTATTATAAGTAACTGAGGAAGGAATCGTGATATTACCTGAGTATGTATAATCTTGAGTTACCTCAACTGTACTCCCATTTAATCTATTGTAAGCTATTCCATCAACCTCAAAATCAGAGGCATTAGCAGTTATGATACCCAACAGGGTAAGCAGACTCAAAAGTAATAATTTTAGTTTCATATTGATATCTATTAAATTATTATTTCTTGTAGGCATAGATTTTGGTGTTTTCAAACTCCGGCCATCTCTGCGAATTCTTTCTATCTTTAAATCGTTTGTCTTCTTTTTCAAGAAACTCTTTTAGGGGCATATCTCGCCAGTTGTTGTTTACAGATTTTGAAATCGTTTCATCTGAATCATTTTTGGTATTTAATACTTTTATAAATACATCTGAGAAAATGCACAAGATATCCTCTATACAAATACTTGGAAAAGCGCAGAATTCACACAGGAAAGACGTGGCTGGTTCTCGATATGCCAACCTCCTTCTTAATATTGACTGTGCTGCCTTGTTCACACAATTATAATGAAGATAAACGTAAGCAACAGGAAAAATCGGCTGATTGAGCAAATACCCTATTCGGCGAGCGGTGTCGTAGAGCGTCACATACCCTATTCCAGTTATGTTTCCTATGAGTTGGAGTACTGCATCATAAAGTTCCTCGAAATCGACAAAATATTTATAAAAGGAAATAGTCCGTTTATTCAAAAGGCTGCAATTCTTGCCAGTTCGAAAATCCGTAAACTTCCCCGTCATCAAGTTGCTAACAGCCATGTTTATCGCTTGCTCATCTACTCGCTTTTGGTGGCCTGTCGTATATAACCCCCTTACACACATCCGTATAACTTCATCAAAAGAATAGCATCCTGACTGATTAGACACACATTCTTTGTAGTAGGACTTTATCTCGTTCATTTCGCTCCACATAGTAACAATGCCATTCGAACCATTTGGCATAGAATTGGCGTAATGGGCAAGATAATAATCCATAACATCTTTAATGGTTAGTTTTCTTTCCATAACTATTTGCATTATTATTTGTAATTTACAATAGTACATCCTCTGATGGGGCACAACAAAAAAACGTGGACAAATTACTTCGTCTACGTTCTTTTCCGGTATCGGCAAACACCATGAGCTACATCTACGAGTAAAAGCCCACGCATTTTGCGTGAGCATCAACTTTCACTCTTGTAGCTCTTTTTTCAATTTGCCGATTTCGAAAAGAACAAGAACAAAAAGCTAACGCTTCTTTCAATATGTCCGTCCACCCATCAGTCACGCATAACATCTGAATGGACGCTGCAAATATAAAGTAATTCTTTGAAACTACCAAACAAATTGTGAAAAAAATATAAATATAAGGTATATCTTATAAAAGAGAATAAAAAAACGAGCGAAATTTTCGCCCGTCTCATCGAGATTCGCCTGTTCAAAGACTGTTAACTTTCACTCTTGCTGCTTCTGTTAATTTTGCCGAATTACGAGAAACAAGAATTAAAAGCTAAAGCTTCTTTCAATATGTCCTTTTAATAATTATCTTAGCCCATAGGCGGCATGTTCGTTTAATCGTTTAATTATCTATTTATTCTCCACATCATCTAACGGAACGAGTGGGAGAATTGTCTTGTACATTCTTAGCGTTTCTTTGTTTGGATTAGGGGCTTCCGCTGCGACGAAATCACACTTATCGTAAAACCCGACCGCACTATTGGAACCACGACTGTAGGCCTCTACCGTAAGAAATTGACAACCAGCAAGACTAAAGCGAGAATCAAGTGCACGCTGGGCGACTGCTTCGATGATGTATTCACCTATACCAAGATGACGCTTGTCTTTTTTGACAGCAAGATAGGTTATCTCAATAGCAGGATAACTTGACTTTGCCCAAAACGTATCTTGATAATTGAAGTCTATCTCCGGTTTCGGAAAAAATCCCATTTGCAACTCTTCTTTGTCGGTAGTATCCAACTCCAGTTTATCACAGCCGAGAGCTACAATACCAACGATCTCCTCTATGTCTTTGACCGCATATACGACACAATAATGATAATCAATACACCACTGGAGGCCTGAATGTATGAAACGATCCATTACGTCCAAGCCACAATTAAAATCCGATAGGATAGATGCGTCTTCTACCCTTTCGAATCGTAGACGATATTTATTCCCAAACTGCATCAAAATTCTGAAGCACTTTACGTGAACGACGGATACGGCGTTTGTCTGCCTCATTCAAACAGCCAGTACTTACTCGACGAATAGTCGCGCGAATTTCTTCAGCATACTTACCTTCTACTGGTACATGTGGTGTGTCAATTCCTAACATATAACTTGCAATGTTTATTAAACGCTGCAAATATAAGTAAATTAATTGAAAATTGATAATTGACAATTGATAATTATACAAATTACGGTGCTTTTCTAGTCAAAATACTTTGTTTTTGCTGTATGGACGGGGCAAATGTGTTGTTTCCTGGGAGGTACTAAGGGTGTCGCATTTCGCGACTCCCTTTATTGAACGTTGTCATTATTGTCATGGTCATTAGTTGTCATTAAGGATTTCGGATTGGTATTTTATGATTTTTTCCAGTTTCAAAACTCTTAATGACAAATGACAACTAATGACAATGACAACGTTCTTTTTCCATTTTATGTTAAATGGTTAACAAATCATTCGTGGACCATCCAAACTGTTTCGTGTCTTGCAGCGTCAAAAAGCAAGTGCATTTTTTGCAGCCCTTAGGGATTACAAATTTTCCCCTTAGGGGGAACAAATGGACCCTCTCCTGTCTCCCTTAAAGGGGAATGATATGAAGTCCTCCTTTAAGGAGGATTTAGAAGGTCCAACTTAACAATTCATTAACTAAAACGGTAAATAGTTTGGATTTAGCTACGATATACCTGATATCACAAGGGACAGTTCTACTGATTACTTCTCACACTCCCAACACAACAGCCGGGTCAATATTTAGTTTGCGACTTATCTCTCTTCCTATTTTCAGCGAGGGCTCGCTTTTGCCGTTCATGATTTCACTGACACGAGCATTGCTGAGGCCAAGCATCTCTGAGAGTTTGGTCTGTGTGATGCCCATTTCATAGAGACGCAGTTTGATGACATCTATCAGCGTAGGTTTGCTGATAGGATAGTGAACATCTTCATACTCCTCTGCCATATCGGAAATCATATCCAACTCCAGATAGTTGGGATCGTCAACTGGAGTAGAGTCGTTGACCACCTTAAGCAGTTCGTCAATCCTTTTCATCGCTGCTCTATAGGCAGCTTCGCTCTTAATCTGTGCCATACCTATAAAAGTTCCTTTTGAGTACAAATATCGCACCATTTTTGGGATTTACCAAATATTTTTCGGAAATTCTTAAAAACAGGTCATGAAATCTTGCTTAATCGTATTATTCCGCAATAACCAGGCATTATTGAGCAATAACCTTGGGTTATTTGATAATAAGGTTACTTCCTTTAGGTTAAATGCGGAACGACCTTAATTGCAGAGAGTGCTTTCAGCGGTTGTACCAAATTGGTTTCAGTTGAAATCCCCAATAGTGTGACCGAGATTGCTGGAAAGGCATTTGAGAATTGTAAGGGGCTGAAATCAATAGATATACCCAACAGCGTGACAGCAATGGGTGAATCTGCCTTTTCGGGTTGTACAGGCCTTACCTCTTTTGAAATACCAAGAAGTGTAGCTGTTGTATACGTTTCTCTTTTAAACGGCTGTACAGGCCTTACGTCGATTCTGATTCCTAGCAGCGTGACCAAAGTATACCAATTCCTTGGAGGCTGCACGGGTGTGACATCGATTGTGGTAGAAGATGGTAATCCCTACTATGATTCGCGCAACAATTGCAATGCAGTTATCGAAACAGCTACTAACACATTAGTTTCAGGTTGTAAGAACACCATTATCCCTGAGGATGTGACAGAAATTGGTTATAAAGCTTTTGATGGCTGTGTTGGGTTGGAATCAATTGATATTCCAAGCGATGTAACCAAAATTGATAATTATGCATTTAATAATTGTACAGGCTTGACCTCAATAAAGATACCAGACGGTATAACAACGATTGAGATGGGAACATTCTATGGTTGTACAGGTTTGACTTCTGTTGAGATTCCAAATAGTGTGACAAGTATTGGAAATTGGGCTTTCTTTTCTTGTTCAAGTTTGGCTTCCATTAAGCTCCCTGATAATTTAACAGGTATAGGAACTAGTGCTTTCAATTCTTCTGGTTTAACTTCAGTTGAAATACCGATAAGTGTGACAAGCATTGGCGATAGAGCCTTTTCTTATTGTGAAAACATGGCCTCTGTGAAAGTTTACTGGGAAACACCAATTCAACTGACATCATATTCTATTTTTGTTGGTAGTATTTATAGTACTCTTACAATTCTTTATGTGCCGAAAGGTTGTATAAACGCATATAAGAACGATTTTTATTGGGGACAACAGTTCGGGAAGTTTGCAGAACATTCATCTACAGATATTGAAGAGATTGAAAAAGACACGTTCTCCCCTCATGGAGTTAGAAACGGCATCTACAATCTCAATGGTCAAAAGCAAGCATCACCAAAGAAAGGCATCAACATCATTGAAGGTAAAAAGGTAATGGTGAAGTAGAAACGTGGTTTCTGTGCTTGGTATGTTCAGCCGTTGTCTTCAAGGAGTACAGCGGCTGGATTCCTTGGTTGCAGAGGCTTGATTGCGAAGGACAGACAACTTGGAAAATTTATTTTATATGTTGTTTTTGGAGAAGAAACAAGTTGTTTTTTCTGGAAACATGGAAATAAAGCTTTCTTTATTTGGTTATTTCAATTTTTATTCCTAATTTTGCGTCGAAAATGTAAACAGCCATTTATATAAATACGGATTTATATTATGAGGTTCTATAATCGTGAAATGGAGATTGGAATTCTCCAACAGAATGAAGAGCAGGCGAAACGTAATGCGGTGTTCACAGTGTTGATGGGTAGACGGCGAGTTGGTAAGACATCGCTTGTCATTAAGGCGTTGGAAGGAAAACCGTTTGTCTACCTCTTTGTCTCAAAGGACAGTGAGGCAATGCTTTGCAAGAAGTTTCAGCAAACACTTTCAGAACAATTGGGCATAGAGATATATGGCCAATTGACACATTTTCATGATGTCTTCGAAGTCATCATGAAAGAATCTGTTGGGCGGCACTTTACCGTGGTATTCGATGAGTTCCAAAACTTCTACAAAGTGAATCCTGCTATCTTCAGTGAGATGCAGGATATATGGGATAGGTATCACCGCGAATCTCACATTAACTTGATTGCTATGGGTAGTATCCGCTCATTGATGAAGCGTATCTTTGAAGACAAAAACGAACCCCTCTATGGCCGTCCAACTTCTAAATTTACACTCCTTCCTTTTACTATCAGCGTGCTGAAGCAAATTTTTGGAGACTATCAACCTAACTACAAGAACGAGGACTTGCTTTGTCTCTATATGATTACTGGTGGTGTGGCAAAATATGTGGAGCTGCTGATGGATGCAGGATGTTATACTAAGGAGAAGATGCTGAACTATGTATGTCGCCAAGATTCCTATTTCCTATCTGAAGGTCGTGACATCGTGAATCAGGAGTTTGGCGATGAGAGTAATACCTATTTCTCCATACTCCAACTGATTGCTGGAGGAATGACAAGGCGCTCAGAAATAGACGGGGCCATGCAGAAAGATATGGGGACTTTTATCCAAAACTTGGATAGTAACTATAACATCATTACACGCTTAAAGCCTTTGCTTGCCAAACCAAATAGTAAAACCAGCGTATATGAGATTACTGATCAGTTCCTGCGTTTTTGGTTCCGTTTCGTATGGCCATATCAAGCACTTGTGGAGCGCCAGCAACTATCATTATTACGCCAGAATATGGGTAAGGGATATGAGCAGTTTACAGGTCGTACGCTTGAACAATATTTTCAGCAAAAGGCGATGGAGTCTGGACTATATACGATGGTCGGCAATTGGTGGGACCGCAAAGGCGAAAACGAGATAGACATGATTGCTTTAAATGAGTTTGACCACACGGGTGTTGCTGCTGAGATAAAGCGTAATCCCAAAAAGCTCAGTCTTTCAGAATTAGAAACAAAGGTAAAGGTATTGCCTGTATCCGACTTTACTCCTTATGTCCTCAAACTGCAAACGCTCTCAATAGAAGATATGTGACTTTTTGAAGGAACAAAATAGACAATGATACTCTTTTCCTAACTAACAATCGCTAAGTGTGCAAGCAGAGTGCAATCAAACATACTCGTTTTGTAGAGGTACAGCCCCTTTTTTAGCTTGAATTGAAAAAAGTGTGCAAAAAATTTGGTGATTTCTTTGTTTTGCCGTAAATTTGCAAAAGAATTTATAGGTATCATAAATCAAAAAGAATGCAAAAAACAAGAAACTTATTGGTTGATACTGCTCGACAGCTGTTTGCCAAGAATGGCTTCGAAGCAACGACGATGAATGAAATTGCGGCTGCCTCAGGCAAGGGTCGCCGTACACTCTACACGTATTTCAACAGCAAGGAGGAGATATATCTTGCGGTTATTCAGAGTGAGTTGGACCGTTTATCGAATCGGATGGAGGAGGTTGCCCGTCAGGATATGCCACCAGAGAAGAAGATGGTGAAGTTGTTCTTTGCCCATCTGGAATTTGTGAAGGAAGCGGTTTACCGCAACGGCAACTTGCGTGCTGAATTCTTCCGCGACGTATGGAAGGTTGAGAGTGTTCGCAAGAACTTCGATCGTAACGAGATGATTCTGTTCCGTCGTGTCATGCTTGAGGGGAACGACAAGGGCGTATTTGACATCCGCAACCCCAAACTGACTGCAATGATTACTCACTATTGCCTGAAGGGTTGCGAGGTTCCTTATATCTTTGGTCGTATCGGTGTGAATTCACCTGAGGAGTTGTACCCATACGTGTTCCGTATGGTGAACAAGGCGATGGGAAACGAGCGCTACAGACACGACTTCAGGTATTAAAAGGTGAGAATTGGAAAACGAAAACTTAGCGTATAATAATTAATAAAGTATTATGGGATTATTAGAAGGAAAGACGGCGCTGATTACGGGTGCCGCACGTGGCATCGGTAAGGCTGTAGCATTGAAGTTTGCCAGCGAAGGTGCTAACATAGCATTTACTGACTTAGTGTTGAACGACGAGATGGCAGCTGGTTTGGAGGCTACTCGCAAGGAAATCGAGGCTGTAGGTGTTACTTGTCGCGCTTATGCAGGTAATGCTGCCGACTTTGCAGAAACTGAAAAAGTAGTGAACCAAATCAAGGAAGATTTCGGTTCGATTGACATTCTGGTAAACAATGCAGGTATCACAAAAGACGGTTTGATGCTTCGTATGAGCGAGCAGCAATGGGATGCAGTTCTGAACGTGAACCTGAAATCAGCATTCAACTTCATCCACGCTTGTGCACCTATCATGTTGCGTCAACGTAGTGGTTCTATCATCAACATGTCATCTGTAGTCGGTGTTCATGGTAATGCCGGCCAGTGCAACTACTCAGCTTCCAAGGCTGGAATGATCGGTCTTGCTAAATCTATCGCTCAGGAACTGGGCCCCAAGGGTGTTCGTGCGAATGCTGTAGCTCCAGGATTCATTGAGACAGCTATGACGGCTCAATTGCCAGAAGAGATTCGTGCTGATTGGATGAAGAAGATTCCACTCCGTCGTGGTGGTCAGGTTGAGGACATTGCGAACGTATGTCTGTTCCTTGCGTCAGATATGTCAAGCTATGTATCTGGACAAGTGATTCAGATTGACGGCGGAATGAACATGTAATGGAAGTCGTTTACGAAGATAACCATATCATCGTTGTATCAAAGCGTAGTGGCGAGATTGTCCAAGGTGACAAGACAGGCGACACGCCTTTAAGCGAAACGGTGAAACAATACATCAAGGAAGCGTATGCCAAACCAGGTGACGTCTTCCTTGGTGTTGTTCATAGGCTAGACCGTCCTGTGAGCGGATTGGTGATGTTTGCCCGAACCAGTAAAGCTTTGGCACGTCTTAACAAGATGTTTGCAGAGGGAGAGGTTCACAAGACTTATTGGGCCATCACCAAAAACTGCCCTGCAGAACAGCAGGGAACACTTGTTCATTGGTTAGTACGCAATGAGCAACAAAACAAATCGTATGCCTACGACCACGAGGTGCCCCATTCGAAACGGGCTGTGTTAGATTATCGTGTCTTAGGCCATTCTGACAATTATCATCTATTGGAAATCAACCTGAAAACGGGTCGACATCATCAGATTCGTTGCCAGCTTGCTGCTATAGGATGTCCCATCAAGGGAGACTTGAAGTACGGAGCTAAACGCAGCAATCCCGGTGGTAGCATCAGCCTGCAGGCGCACTCCATGCAATTTATTCATCCTGTCTCGAAAAAAGAAATTCTCCTCACGCTCGAGGCGGAAGGAGCATTTGCTCACTTTTAGGGTGAGATAGGGCTTATGAGGCCGATGAGGCCATAGGGCCTATGGGCCTTTATTCCAATCCACGTCCTACGAGGAAGGCATGGTTATCGGGTTCGCGTCCTGCGAATTCCTTGTAGAGCGTCATTGGTTCCTCACCCCCACCTCGCTCAAGGAATGTCTCCTTGAACTTCTTTGCTAATTCCAGATTCCAAACATTTCCTGAGGTCTCAAAGATTGAGAAGGCGTCTTTGTCGAGCACTTCCGACCACAGATAGCCATAATATCCTGCGCTGTAGCCGCTCGAGAAGATGTGGTTGAAGTAAGTGGTACGATAACGAGGAACGATTTCGTGAATCAATCCCATCTTATCACACACATCCTTCTCGAATGTATCAATGTCAAGCCCTTCAACACTTTCCAGTTCGTGCCACTTCATATCGAGGATGGAGGCAGCACAGAGTTCTGTCGTCATGAATCCTTGGTTGAACTTCAGGGAGTTGTTGATTTTGTCGACCAATTCTTGTGGGATGACCTCACCCTTCTCGTTCTTTGCATACTGAGCAAGCAGTTCTGGTTGGAAAGCCCAGTTCTCATTGAATTGCGAGAACATTTCAACAAAGTCGCGTGTCACGTTTGTTCCGCTTACAGATGGATAGTGACACTGAGTGAGCAATCCATGGAGCGCATGTCCGAACTCGTGGAACACTGTCTGTACTTCGTCAACATTGAGGTAGTCTTCGAGATTACCCACATTCACGATGATTGGGCGCACCATCTTTCCATCGGCATCAACCTTCTGTTCGCGGATGTTGTTCATCCATGCACCTCCACGCTTGCTTGAACGAGGCAGATAGTCAGTCGTGAAGATACCCAGCAGTTCACCCTTCTCGTCTGTCACCTTGTAGGTTGTCACCTTATCTTTATTATAAGCAGGGACTCCTTCAAGTTTCTCCATATTCACTCCATAGAGTGTCTTAGCAGCGATGAAGATGCCGTTTACTACGTTCTCAAGCTTGAAATAAGGCTTGATGAGGTCTTCGTCGAGGTCGTATTTCAGTTTTCTTACCTTCTCTGCATAGTACCACCAATCCCAAGGTTCAATCTTGCTACCAGCAGGCAATTTACCTGCAGCTACATCTTCGTCCATCACTTTCTGCATATCGTACACTTCTTCCTTCGCTTTGCGTACAGCAGCCACCATGATGCCATCGAGGAATGTGTCAACGGTTTGCGGATCGTGCGCCATCTTCGGCTCAAGTATATATTCTGCAGGATTATTGTAGCCCATGATCTGAGCTTTCTCTATACGGAGGCCCATCACGTCGATGATGAGTTGACGGTTGTCGAACTCGTTGCCGTTATGTCCGCGCATGGTGTATGCTTCGAACATCTGTTTTCTCAGCTCACGATCCTCAGTTGTAGTCATTGCATTGGGATAGTCCGATACACTCATGCCGAACTTCTCTTTGAATGCATTGCTTTCGCTCAGGATGTTGTTTCCGATTTTCTGTGTCTTCTCAGCTATTGCGGTATTGATTTCGCGCAGACGAGCCTGCTTCTCTTCAGGAAGTCCGATGCCGCTCCGTTCGAACGACTCATAATGTTTCTTAAGCACCATCTGCTGCTCACGCGTCAGGTTACTCTGGTCGGCATTATAGATAGCAGCAACACGCTCATACAGTTGCTTGTTGAACGCGATGTTGTCACTATGTTCTGTCATCAGTGGTATGGCCAACTCCATCACCGAATCGAGTTCGTCGGTGCGGTCGGTTTCTGTGATGTTATACAGCACACCTGACACTTTCGCAAGTATTTCGCCCGATTGCTCATAAGGAGCGATCGTGTTTTCGAAGGTAGGCGCTTCGGGATTCGCCGTGATGGCTTTGATTTCCTTCTGCTGTTGAACTATACCCTCTTTGATAGCAGGGATGTAGTCGTCTACTTGGATTTCGTCAAAGGGAGGAATACCATAAGGCGTATTCCATTCTGCAAGAAACGGATTCTCACGTGTAGTACATGCACTCATTGTCATAACTGCAATTGCAATCGATAGGAATTTTTTCATATTGCGATTCGATTAATTTGATATCGTTGCAAAGTTAGGCAAAAAAAAAGAAAGACTGCGCAAATCATACCAAAACATAACGAAAGGAGAGAAAAAATGCTGCAAAACATCACTTTTTTTTAGAAAACCTTAATTCCGCAACACTATTACAAATATAACTTTTTAAGTACCTGAGCAACAAAAAGTTGCTCAGGATTTTGCCATGTCAGATTTTTCACCTATCTTA
>CACZXN010000002.1 GCA_902785075.1 uncultured Bacteroidales bacterium
GGGCTACGGTAGAGTTCTACAACAACTCATCGTGTACATCCATGTTCATCTCTGCTGAAGGAATGACGGAAGACGGAAAATTTATCATAAACGAATAACATCATGATGACAAAAGCAGTAAAATGGTTGCTGATTGCTAACATTGCAGCATTCATTATCTCAGCATTATTCGAGCTTGCTCTTGGAATACATATAAATGCATTGCTAGGTTTGCCATATGTAGGTAGCCCTGGATTCTTACCATTTCAGATCATCACTCACATGTTTATGCATGGAGATCTTTGGCACATTTTCTTTAACATGTTTGCCTTATGGATGTTCGGACGTATCATGGAGCAGACCTGGGGATGGAAAAAATTTCTCATCTACTACTTTGTATGCGGATTGGGGGCTGCGATTATTCAGGAAATAGGCCAAGCTATCGGCTTAATCAGTCCGTATGACTATATTATTGGTGCCAGTGGGGCCGTAATGGGAATTATGCTGGCTTTCGGAATGATTTATCCGAACGAAAAACTATTTATTATACCTATTCCATTCCCATTGAAAGCAAAATACCTGATAATTGGCTATGCTATTTATGAGATTATTCTAGGATTTTTACAACTCGACAAAGTAGCCCATTTTGCCCATCTGGGTGGTATGCTCTTTGGATTTCTACTTATCTTATATTGGCGTTGGAAGTCCAAAAAAGGCTCAAGTCGTGCATCACACACGAAATGGAGAACGACATCAACGCACCCAAACATGACTGTCTCCTATAACAAAAATGAGCGTAGTCGCGACTATGAGTACAACGCTCAGAAAAAGGAGCAGAACGATGAAATAGATCGTATCTTAGATAAGATACGTAGAGATGGGTATGCTTCCCTAAGTGAAGAAGAGAGACGCAAACTATTTGAGGCATCAAATAAATAAAAAGCCAATCCAACGACTTATTACCTTTGAGGAATGAAGCTATTCAAAAAGATTCTTATATGGATTTTGGCCATACTGAATACACTCTTTGTGCTTGCAATGATTTTGTGTGCCTACTCCGTATATTTGCGGCCTGCAGATTTTCCTAATTGGTCTTATCTGGGTATGACATTCCCTTTCTTCATCATCGCAACACTTATCTTCCTGTTGATTTGGCCTTTTGTGAAATGGAAATGCTGTGCTATCAGCATCCTCGGAATCATCGTCTGTTGGAACAGCATCCGCAACTATTGCCCCATTAACCTTTTTCAAGATGTACCTAGCGGCAAATCGTTTGGTATTCTGTCTTATAATGTATTTATGTTTCATGGCTATCACGAAGGTAAGACCGATATCGTTGATTACATCCTCAACTCAAAAGCAGATGTTGTTTGCCTACAAGAAGCTAGTGGAGTCAAAGAAGAGAAACTATATTCACTTCTGAACAAAGTCTATCCATACATTGAAACAGGAGAATCGTCAGGATATGAATGCGCATTCCTATCAAAATTCCCTATACTATCAACCGAGAGCATAGACTTTGGTACCAACTCAGCTCGATGCACAGTCTATGAAATCTTAGTTTACGATGACACTGTGAAAGTATACAATTGTCACTTAGAGTCATATAAGTTAAATGATGACGATAAACATCGTTATAAACAGATTATTAAGCAATCGGTTTCTTTAAACAAGAAAGATCAGGCAGAAGATTCCCTTGATATCAAAGAAAGTTTCTGGTGGTTAGAAGAGAAACTGGCTAAGGCAAATGCTACTCGTTCGCTCCAAGCCGACAAACTAAATTCACTGATTAAAAAAGAGAATAATCAGCATCTTATCGTATGTGGTGATTTCAATGACTCCCCGATTTCCTATGTACATAAAACACTAACAAAACAGTTAAAGGACGCCTACACAGAATCTGGAAATGGACCAGGTTGGTCATATAATCAAAGTGGCATGTATTTCAGAATCGATCACATCTTAATAAGCGAGAGTTTCAATTCATATAATGCAAAAGTGGATAAATACGGCAAAGAAAGTGACCATTACCCCATTTTTTGTACACTTGAGATGCGATAAGTCTAAATTTTTTGTTAACTTTGCACCCTTGTAATGCGTTCATTTAGAAAACTCCTTTCTTGTAAGGGGAAATTCTACTATGAAAAGGCGAATAATAAACATTAAATAATAAATAAAAAACTATTCATCATCAACAATGCAAAACAAAGGATTTGTTAAGTTTGTAGCCATTGCGCTAACACTTATCTGCATCTTCTATTTGTCTTTCTCCGTAGTTACTAACTACGTAGAGAATAAGGCATCAAAGATGGAAGAGAAGGAAGCAGAACTTTATTTGGATTCACTCAGCATGAATCCATTCTACTTGGGAACCTACAACCTAAAGCAATGTCGTGAAACTGCCATCGGATTGGGTCTTGACCTGAAAGGTGGTATGAACGTCATCCTTGAAGTATCTGTTCCTGAAGTAGTAAAGGCTTTAGCCGACCACAAGACTGATTCTGCATTTGTTCAGTCGGTAAATGAAGCTCAAAAGCAAGAAGTCGAAAGTCAAAGCGATTTTATCTCACTGTTTGTCAAAGCCTTTAAGAAGAATGCGCCAGACGCTAAGCTGGCACAGATCTTTGCAACTCAGAAGTTGAAAGGTAAGGTCAATGCCAACAGCAGTGACGATGAGGTTGAAAAGGTGCTCCGTGAAGAGGTTAACACCGCTATCGACAACTCATTCCTAGTACTCCGTACCCGTATCGACCGATTCGGAGTTGTTCAGCCAAACATTCAGAAAGTTGAAGGCCAGTCAGGCCGTATCATGGTCGAGCTACCAGGTATCAAGGAGCCAGAACGTGTAAGAAAGCTCCTTCAGGGTAGTGCAAACCTTGAATTCTGGGAGACATACGACACTCAGGTCATCCTCCCCTATCTTAATCAGTTGAATACTGCACTTCGTAACGGACAAGTTACTGAAGAGACAACTGATTCTACTGCTACAGAGGAAGTTGCAGAAACCACTCCTGCTGCAGAAGAAACTGATTCTACAGCCAAGGAAAGTAAAGAAAACATTCTGAATCAGGTAGCTACTGCTGAGCCAAAAGCTCCAACAAAAGCTACCGATGCAAAAGAACTAGAGAAAGCAAAAGCAGAGAACCCTCTGTTTGCTATCTTCCAACCTTATCAGGGCGACAATGGTTGTGCCGTTGGTTATGCTCTTGCATCTGATACTGCAGAAATCAACGCTTTGGTAAGCGGTGAAATTGCAAAGCAGATTTTCCCTGGTGACCTTTCACTTAAGTGGGGTGTAAAATCTATGGATAAAGCTGGTAGAATCTATACATTGTATGCTATCCGTATGACTGGTCAGAATGGACGTGCTCCACTTGAAGGTGAAGTTGTAACTGAAGCCAAAGATGAGTTCGATCAGTTCGGCAGACCTTGTGTTTCAATGAAGATGAACACAGAAGGTGCACGTAAATGGGCAGCTTTGACAGAAGCTAACGTTAAGCACAGCGTTGCAGTTGTTCTTGATAACTTGGTTTATAGTGCTCCAAACGTAGACGAAGCAATTACAGGTGGTAGCACCCAGATTAGAGGTAATTTCACCACCAATGAGACCAAAGACCTTGCCAACGTGCTTCAGTCAGGTAAAATGCCTGCTCCTACACAGATTGTACAGGAAGACATCGTTGGTCCATCATTGGGTCAAGAGTCTATCAACGCTGGTTTCATTTCGTTCATTATCGCATTCGTCGTTTTGATGGTTTACATGTGCATGATGTATGGTTTCCGTCCTGGTATGGTTGCTAATTGTGCCCTGTTGCTCAACTTCTTCTTCACACTCGGTATCCTCACCTCTCTGCAGGCAGCATTGACAATGTCAGGTATTGCCGGTATGGTGCTGACACTCGGTATGGCAGTCGATGCTAACGTGCTTATCTATGAGCGTACTAAGGAAGAATTGAAGAGTGGTAAAAACATTAAGAATGCAGTAGCTGCAGGTTACAGCAATGCCTTCTCAGCTATCTTCGACTCTAACCTCACATCAATCATCACAGGTATCATCCTCTTCTACTTCGGTACAGGACCTATCAAAGGTTTCGCAACAACCCTTATGATTGGTATCGTTTGTTCATTCTTCACAGCAGTTTGGTTGACTCGTATTTGCTATGAGCACTTCCTGAACCGCGACAAGTGGACAGACCTTACATTCACTACTGGTATTTCAAAGAACATGATGCAGGGTACAAAATTCAACTTCATGGGCTCATACAAGAAGTCATTCGTTGGATTCGGTATTTTCCTCCTTATATGTCTTGCATCGTTCTTCCTCCGCGGCTTGAGCCAGTCAATCGACTTCACGGGTGGACGTAACTATAAGGTAGAATTTGTAAATCCTGTAGCACCAGAAGATATTCGTGCTGCATTGTCAAATAAGTTCCAGGAGCGTGCTGCTTCAGAAGAAGATGTTGATAAAGTAACAACTCAGGTCATTGCTCTCGGTACTGACGGCAAGATGGTACGTATCTCTACGAACTACCGTATCAATGAGAACGGACAAGAAGTAGATGCCGAAATCGAAAAGACTATTTACGAGACACTTGTAGCTGGTGGACAGATTGACGGCAAGACCGTAACTCTCGACCACTTCATCAACCGTGATGAACGTTCAGGTGGTTCTATCATCAGTTCACAAAAGGTAGGACCTTCAATCGCTGAGGATATTACTTACGGCGCTATCTGGTCAGTCATCCTCGCCCTCATTGCCATCTTCATCTATATCTTGATACGATTCCGCAATGTGGCATTCTCTATTGGTTCAGTAGTTGCCTTAACACTCGATACTGTGCTCATTATTGGTGTTTACTCACTCTGTTGGGGCTGGATTGGTTTCTCTCTCGAAATCGACCAAACATTTATCGGTGCCATCCTGACAGCTATCGGTTACTCTATCAATGATAAGGTGGTCATCTTCGACCGTATCCGTGAAGAGTTGAAACTCTATCCAAAGCGTGACAAGCAGATTGTATTCAACCAGTCATTGAACGCAACCCTCGCTCGTACCATCAACACATCAGTAAGTACCCTCATCGTATTGCTCTGTATATTCATCTTCGGTGGTGACAGCATACGTAGCTTTGCATTCGCGATGATTCTCGGTGTATTGATCGGAACAACCTCTTCACTCTTCATTGCTGCTCCTACTGCATATCTCGTTCATGGACGCAAGATTCAGGAGGACGAAGTAAAAGAATAATGATTAATGAGAAGACCCTCCGCTGTGAGGGTCTTCTGCTTTTATAATCGCGCTAAACGATAACATCCCAAAACAAACATAAACAAACACATTATGGAACAGAAAAACAAAGTAGCAATCATTGGATACGGCAACATCGGTCGTTATGCTTTAGAAGCTCTCGAAGCTGCACCCGATATGGAATGTGTTGGTATCGTTCGCCGTAACGTCACAGAGCCAACCATTAATGGATACAAGGTTGTCAACGACATCCGCCAGTTAGGACAAGTAGACGTGGCCATCCTTGCAACTCCAACACGTAAGGTTGAAGAATACGCAAAGCAATGTCTTGCTTTGGGCATCAATACCGTTGATAGCTTTGATATACATACAAAGATCGTGGACCTCCGTCGCAGCCTTGATGCAGAAGCCAAAGCTCATGGGGCAGTAAGTATTATCAGCGCTGGATGGGATCCAGGAAGTGACTCAATTGTACGTACACTCATGGAAAGCCTTGCCCCACGTGGTATCAGTTACACCAACTTTGGTCCTGGTCGGTCTATGGGCCACTCTGTTGCTGTACGTGCTATTCCTGGCGTACGCGATGCGCTCTCCATGACAATACCTGTCGGCACGGGCATCCATCGCCGTATGGTTTATGTTGAACTGGAGGACGGAGCAGACTTCAAGACCGTAGAGGCAGCAATTAAAGCAGACGCTTACTTCGTAAATGACGAGACCCATGTGATGCAAGTACCATGTGTAGACGAACTCAACGATGTAGGACATGGCGTAAATCTCGTACGCAAAGGAGTATCAGGCAAGACCCACAACCAGCTCTTTGAGTTCAATATGAAGATTAACAATCCTGCACTTACCGCACAGGTTTTAGTCAACATGTGTCGTGCTGCACTCAAGCAACAGCCAGGAGCTTATACGATGATAGAAATACCAGTCATCGATATGCTTCCAGGAAACAAAGAAGACATCATTCGTCACTTAGTATAGCATTTGCTTGTATGCTTTTTAAGCATAACAAACGAAAAAATAAAAAAAACGGCAAAATTTCTCCAAAATATTTTGCCGTTTTAATTTTATGCACTATCTTTGCGATGTATTATCAACTATAGAAATTAAAAATCAAATTATAAATGCTTATGAAAAAATTATTACTCTCAATTGTTGCGCTTGTAGCAGCAAGTGCAATTCAGGCACAGAATGTTAATATGTATATTCTGGTTGAGAACACTACAGATGCTAAGAACATTCCTGTAACCCTCTATGTAGATAACGATGTTGAGATTACTGGTCTTCAGGCTACATTTGCCATTCCAGAATCCCTTACAAAGGACAACTATCTGTATGATGAGGACGAGGAATTATGGTTCCTCATGTCTAATCGTGCTACAAAGAACCACCAAAAAAACTCAAAGAACCTGTTTAAGGCTAGCAAGCCAAACGACCTGTCCATTAGTATCGTATCAGATAATGGCAGCAAAATTAAGGAGACTTCTGGTGCTATAGGCACATTCTGGTTTGATGGCAGTACACTTGCTGATGGCACTTATACTGTTAAGATGTATGATGCTTGTGTATTCCCTGATGCAAACTCACGTATCGATGCAGCAGGTCAGCACACTCCTGATCAGAGTGCAGACTATAAGCCATTCGAGTTCGAATGTACATTCACCGTTGCTAATGGTACTATCTCTAGCGGCATTAACAACATCTCAATCTCAAGCAAAGTAGGTGGTATTTACAATATCGCTGGTCAGCAGATGAATGGCCTACAAAAGGGTATTAACATCGTTGGTGGTCAGAAAATTCTCGTAAAGTAATGTTCCACTAACCATCCCATAAATATAAGGGAGTAGGATGAATAAATAATAGATGCCCAGGCAGTAATGTCTGGGCATTATTAATGGTTCTTTCTGTACGAGCAAGGTGCCATTAATCTCTAATAACCAAGGGTTATTGAGTATTAAGGGTGGGTTATTAGTCCATAGGCATTCGTTCGTAGAACTGGTGCATTCTTTTTTTGACTGTACTCCAACACTTTTTCGAGTGCAGCGTAACATTATTTTGAGTGCAGTCTGGCAAACATTGGCTTGTTAAGCAAAACAAAGTGCCCAGGCATTACTGCCTGAGCACCTTACTTTTTTTAGGACAAAAGGCTTGATTTGTCCCCTATGCATGTGAATGGTTACTTAACGTAAACCTTCTTGCCATCAACGATGTTGAGACCCTTCTGGAGGCCATTCATCTGCTGACCAGCTACGTTGAAGATAGTCTTCTGAGCTGCCTTCTCGGTTACACCAGCAATCTTAGTAGCTTCACCTACTTTCTCAAACTTAGCGTTCTTGAATGACAGCCAGCTGATGTTGTTGTCTGCTGCTACGTTGATTTGAATCTTCAATGTGCCATCAGTAACATCACCTAAAGCTACATACTCACCAATGTTGAACTGAGAAGTTCCAATCTGATTACCTTCTGTAACGTCAACAGCTTCGCCTTCGTTAGCCTGAAGAGTGATTCCTGTTGCTGCAGTTGCGTCAGTACCATTCTTAGCGCGTACACGTACCCAAACAGAAACAGAATACTGTCCTTCTGGCAGGTCTGTCATTGTTGCAGTAAGCGTATTAGCGCCAAGTGAATTACCATCTGCTACCCAATACTCAAAGAATGGAACCTTGAAGTTTGTACCATCATTATTACCTTCTACAGACCAAGTGTTGATGTAGAGACTTGTATCGTAGTTGTTGCACTTCTTGTCACCAACTGACCATGCAGAGAGGAGAAGGTCATCATAAACATTTGCAGAATGCCATCCTTGTGTTGCATAAGGATTTATAACAGCCTCTGTTAATGTACCAGCATTCCATGCTGCAGTGTAATCGTCACAAATCTTCTTATAAGCTTCATAAGCCCCCTTAGTGTAGACATTTGTAGTCTCCAACAAGTCGTTCATTGACATCAAAGCTACTGCATTAGCAATAGACTTTGTAGCAGCCTCCGCAGCAGAGTTAAGTGCTGTTGCGGCTGCATTGATTGACTCAACAGTAGCACCATCTTTCAGCACTTTATCTTCAGTGTAGTTAGCAAGAGCATCGGTAATACCCTGCAACGCAGTTGGATCCATAGTTGCCTCTGTATCTACAGCTTTTGCTTTTGCTAAAGCTTCCTTATAAACCTTGGTAGCTGCGTCTTTTTCCACTTCGTCAATAGTTGCTGAAGCACCATAGTATGTTAACTGGAAATTATCCCAAATACACCAAAGAGCTGTGTTTTCAACCAATTTAGCACCCAGTGTAAGTGTTCCATCTGTTATTTCAAAAATGACAGGTTCAATTGTGTACAGACCCTTTGTGAATGAATTTGAGGCATCTGACATATTGTTCTCCGAACCAGTCTTCAATGGGAATGTACCAGTCTTGTCATTCGCATAGAATACTGGGAGATTATCATTGTCGGTACCATCCTGACGATAGAATCCTTGAGCTGTCAACGAGTAGAGACCATTAGGCATATCTTCAATAGTCTGTGTCAAAGTGAAAACAGCATGGAATGATTCTGCACAGTTGTTTTCATTGACTCCACCAGCTAGGTTTTTGTTAGATGCTTCGATTGTCCAACCAGAACCACCTGCATTTCTTCCAAAGTTAGGATTGGTGATGAGCATTGTGGCACATAAAGGATTATCAGCTGTAGCAGCAGAGAGATATTTCAAAACATGGTCTCTTGAAACGAGAATCCAATATGCATAATTAGTACCTGGGTCATCGCCAACAGTAGTAGTAGTTGCGCCTTGATCAGCAAACAGATACTTTTCACCTGTGCTCATCTTATATACATTGGTTTCACCTGCAACAGCCTCAAATGTCCAATTCTGGTTTGCGTCAGGATTGTCCACATAACCATTGAATCCAAGATGCTTACCTGAATACGTAGGCGATGATTGCAATTCATATTTACCATCAGTTACTTTCAGTGTGAAAGGAATACCGCCTTCCTTTGATATTGAAGCACGTGTTCCCCAGTTATTTGCACCGACAACAAAGCCCTGTGCACCTACATTGTACAAATAGAAGGTTCCTTCGCTCACTTCACTTGGAACCCAAGACTGAGCAGAAGCCTGACCAACCAATACGGCAGCAATAGCTGTCAAAAAGAGTCGAAATTTTCTCATGTTTTGATTGTTTAAAATGTTAATAATAAAATAATTGTTTCTTCTTACCTAATCATCAATTTCTGAATAGTCAGATTATTCGTGTACAAAGTTAGTGTATTTTTGCCAAACATCCAAATAATTTACTCAAAAACAGCCAAAACTTGTACTACACACCTTATTATATTATATAAAGAGGTGTGAATGAAAAGAAATGAGGAAGAAAAGGAAAGAGGAGAGAGAGGGAAGAGGGAAGAGGGAAGAAGGAAGAGGGAAGAAGGAAGAGACAATTAATAAATATAGTCATAGAGTAAGTAAAAAGAAAAAGGCGCATGGCTTTCACCATGCGCCTATTACTTTCTCTCTTAAGTACTCCCACTTAGGAGTTTGGAGAGAGGGTTGATTTACTTAACGTAAACCTTCTTGCCATCAACGATGTTAAGACCCTTCTGGAGGTTCTTCATCTGCTGACCTGCTACGCTGAAGATAGTCTTTGGAGCAGCTGGTTTAGCGTTAACTTCGTCGATTGCGGTTACTTCGTCAGCACCAACGATTGGAGTCGTTGCATACATGTAGTTCACGTCCTTGAATGACAGCCAGCTGATGTTGTTGTCTTCCAATACGTTGAAAGCAACTTTGAGGACACCATCGTCAGCAACCTTTACTCCATTAACCATAACGAGAGTCCAACGGAACTGGTCACCATCACCACAAGTTCTACCGTTAGCGATGTCAACTGGCTCGCTTCCGTTTGCTGTGAATACGATACCCTTAGCTTCGTCACCACCATTGTTCTTGATACGTACACGTGCAAGTGCTCTTACTGCATAAGTGCCAGGAACTAGACCTTTAACTGTTCCTTCAATAACTGTTGCACCAAGAGAGTTATCATCACCTGTCCAGTACTCGAAGAATGGAACGTGCATGCCTGAACTGTTCTCCTTACCATCAGCCTCAACTGACCATGTGTTGATATAGAGAGCCTTATCAAACTCATTAGCCTGCTCACCGTTGATTGTCCAAGCAGAGAGGAGATAGTTGTCGTATTCATTTGCTGCATGCCAATTGTGAACCTTAGAAGGATTGTCAAGGTTACCTACAACCTCACCAGCTGCATTCTTAGCAATTGCATCTTCATAGAGTTTGTAGTATGCCTCGTAAGCATCCTGAGTATAGAAGTTAGTGCCATCGATGAGAGCCTTGATTTCAGCAAGTGTAGCTGCTTCTTCTGCCAACTGAGCCTTGTTTGAAAATGCCTGATAAGTTTCAGCAGAAACTGCAATCCAAGTGCTCATAGCAGCAGGATCTTCTGACATGTAAAGCTTAGTGTCACCACCTCCTACAGCTGAAAGAAGTCCAGGAACATTATTGTTCGCAATTGTGAATGAACCGTCAGCGTTTACTTTGAATGTCCACATGCCTGAACCACCACGACCAGCACCGTCTACCCAAATTTCACCTGGAGCAGAGCAGTCGAGGTCGTTACCTGGACGACCAGCGCCTGTGTTGTTGATTGCGCAAAGCTTGTAAGTGTCACCATTAGCCTCGAAGTGCATGTCAAAGCCCTTGCTACCGATTGAAGCACGAGTCTGCCAGTCATTAGCACCAAGGAGGAAGCCCTTAGCCTCTACATTGTAGAAGTACTGAGCAGTAGCACCTGTGATGTCAAGATCAGCTGCTTCAGGAGCAATTGCAACTACTACGTTATAAAGAACGCTCTTGTTCTCAGACTTACCGCCAACAACGAATGCATACTGTGCAGTGTAGTTAACAACATCGGTCAAGTGTGCACCGCTATGATCTGGGTGGCAACCGATTTCATACAACTGACCTTCTGCACGAGTGAAGTCTGCCTTTACATAGAACTGTGAAGTAGCATCACCCCAACCAGCCCAGTCACCGTCAGCATTACGCCAACCGTCTGTTGTACCAAGCTTGTATTCTGCATCGAGAGTGCCGTCAGACTTAACAGCAAAAATCTTAACATTGTCGAATGAAGTTTCACCAAGAGCAGCAAGGATTGCGTCAACATTTGCACTTGTTCCATCACCTGCACCATAAGATGCACCGATTGGCAATGTTACTACCTGCTTCAAAGTGCTAGCAACTGTCAATTCATCAACAGTAGTAGGAACAGTGTTGTCAATTTCCTTAGCCTTTACATTAAGAGAAATCTTCAAAGTAACAGACTTGCCTTCAGTCTCAGCTGCGCTGACAACCTTGAATTCAGCTGTGTACTTAATTGGTTCAGCTGTACGCATACAACCAACACCTACAAGATTCAGACCATCGAACTGAACATAGAACAGATTGTCTGCACTGTTCCATCCTGCCCAGTTGCCTTCAGCATTACGCCATCCGTCAGTTCCAGCAGAACCTCTTCCGTAAGTCTCGTCAAGAGTTCCGTCGCCCATAACAGCGTAAATCTTCAGACCGTCCTTCTCAACACCAAGAGCTTCAGCAATTGCATCCCAGTCAACTGTGATACCATGGTCAGCACCTGGTACATAGTCCTTATTTACTTCGCACTCAGTCTCATAAGCGAACTCAAGAGCCTCGCTTGTACCCTCGATTGCAGCAGCGATCTTAGCAATTTCTGCCATCTCATCGATACCATTACCATCGATAACACCATTCTCTAAGTCAGCAACGATGTCAGCAATTCTCTCTTCGAACTCAGCAAGTTCGTCACCTGAGAGTAACTGTCTGTGCATTTCGATAGAAGACTGGATACCCTTGTAAGCAACTACGCTTGCAGCTGCATCGTCATAAGCCTCAGCGATTGCCAAAGCAGCAGGGAATGCCTTACCAGTGTAGCCTTCGCCATAAGTTGCAAGTGCAGTCTCAAGAGCTGTCTTAGCTGTTTTGCTCATTGGCTTGTCAAGAATCTGCTGAGCCTTCTTGATGAGCTTAGGAAGGTTAGCTGCAGCATTTGCCTCATTTTCAAGTCTGTCCTGATAATCCTCTGGAGATACAAACTGCCAGTAAGACTCGTCTGCAGGCTCCTCAAGGAGAACCAACTTACCATCAGCACCAGGAGTCAGGTAATAACCCTGCTTTGCAAATGGATCGAGAGCACCACTTGACTGGGTTGAAGTGTAGATACAACGGATTACCAATCCACTACCTGTATCCTTAACAGCCCACTTGTGATAACCAGAGTTCTGGCATACAACGCCATCCTTGGTCATTCTCATGAAGTTGTTTGAACCATCAGCGAATTTGAAGCGTACATAAGTGTAACCAGCCTCTTCAATACTAGCGTCATCGCTACCGAAGCTAGGACCACAATCTTTAAAGTCACTGATAACGAACTCAAGTCCTTCGTCGCCCATAACGGCTTCAGAAGTAACATACTGATCTGTTGCTGGGTTATAGAGATAACCTTTCTGGTTCAGTTCAGGAACTTGCACCTTAACGGCGTAAGCAATTCCTGCAACCACAACAGCAACAAGTGCTACGAGAATAAATTTAGCTTTTCTCATGTTTTGAAATTGTTTAAAGTTAATAAAAAATTTATTAGTTAATCTTATTCTTATTTTATTTATTTTCTACTTTCCATATCTCATCCGTCCCTGCTTTGCAGGGTATATTGCTCGCGAATTGCATCACAAGCACTTTATTAGGCGACAAATATAGCACTTTTTCACATAACCACCAAAGGATTTCTTAAAAAAACGCAAAAAACTGTCTCTTTACACCTTATTTTATTAAAAAAAGAGATTATTAATCATAAAAATGGCGCACAGCTTTCACTATGCGCCATTATCATTTTTGCTCTTCTGCACTCCCAGTTAAGGGGTGCGATGAGAGGGTGTAATTACTTCACGTAAATCTTCTTACCATCAACGATGTTGAGACCCTTAACAGGAGCAGTCAACTGCTGACCAGCTACATTGTAAACAGTCTTAGCAGCAGCCTTTTCGCCAACTTCAGAGATTGCAGTAGAAATTATATCACCAGTCTTCGTGTACTTCACGTTCTGGAATGACAGCCAGCTGATGTTGTTGTCTCCAGCTACGCTGAACTTAACTGTCAAATTGCCATCCTCTACAACAGCTTCAACTACATACTCAGCAATGTTGAATTGGCCAACTGTTTCACCTTCAGTTACGTCAACAGCATCGCCGTCATTTACTTGGAAAGTAATACCTGTTGCCTCTGCAGCGTCTGTACCATTCTTAGCACGAGCACGTACCCATGCAGTTACTTCGTAAACGCCTGGTTCGAGGTCTTTCAGATTAGCAACAAGTTCTTTTGCTCCAAGTGAGTTGTCATCACCCGTCCAGTACTCGAAGAATGGAACCTTGAAGTTAGTACCATCGTTTTCACCTTCTACAGACCAAGTGTTGATGTAAAGCTCTGTATCGTAGTTATTGCACTTATTGTCACCAACTGACCAAGCAGATAGGAGATAATCATCATAATCCAATGAATTGTTATGCCATCCGTTCAGTGCATAAGGATTCACAACAGCTTCTGCAAGAGTACCAGCCTCCCACTGACTGCTGTAAGTTTCGAACTTGCCCATGTAAGTTTCGTAAGCCTCAGCTGTAACAACATTGTTGTTCTCCATCAATTCGTACATTGCCATAAGAGCCTTTGAGCTATCAACTGTAGTCTTAGCAGCATTATATGCGTTCCAAAGAGCTGTAGCTGCTGCACCAACAGTTTCATCAGTAGCATCGGCTGTCAGCACCTTATTTTCAGGATAGTCATTGATTGCTTTGTCAAGAGCTACTAATACGCCTGCAGGCATTGTTTCTGGAAGTATCGCACGTGCTGCTGCGATTGCGTTTCTATAGTCAGCAATCGTTGCGGCTGATGCCTTAGCTGCAGCAATTGCATCTTGTACTGCATTCGTGGCATCCGTGATTTCTTTCAAAGATTCAAACTCAACACCGTCATATTCATCTATAACAGCTGTAAGATTTTCTTTTGCAGCCGAAGACATTTCCTCTTTAAGACAATCTTTGGCTTCAGCAATAAGGTTAGTTAACTGAATCTCTAGTCCAACCACATTCAATGCTTCGATAGCTGCGTTAATAGAGCTTTCAGTAGCTATTGAATTTAACACTTTATTAACAGCATATTTACTGAGCAGAGCCTGCACCTTCGCCTGCTTTGATTCTGTCAACGAATTCGGATAAATTGCTTCTACTGCATTCAGAGCTGCTAAATAATCTTTATAAAGTGGATTTCCATTATCAACCACTAATTCTCCGAAAGTCCAGTAGATAGGATCTGTTCCACTAGGCGCAGGAGAATTACCTGCAAAGTAGCCGCCAAGAGCTTTATTCTTCATTGTAAATCCCTTGCCTTCTACATACTCTATTTCCCAAACAGCACCATTTGCCACGTCTTGACCATTTTGGTTTTTCAGACCCAATACAAAGCAACCGTTGAAACCGCCTGGTGCTCCAGAGTTCACATAACCAGGATTGCCCCAAACACTATACGGAGAACCACTTGGTGTCATCAAACGAACCAAATAACCACCGTCAATAGCTTCAAGGGTGTACTTATAACCAGAATTTGTATTTGCAAAAGCCTTGTCAAAAATATCGTATGCTAAGTTTTGATCTTTTGTACCATATACAGCCTTTCCGTCAGCCTCATTGATAATAGAGAATGATACGCCATTAAGTTCAGCTACACTAGTGTATTTTACAAGTTTATTACTAGAAATAGATTTTTTATAAGCATCTACGACACCTTTATATGCTGCAGCATAAGCAGCTACTTCGGGTTTGCATACAGGATAATCAGCCTCAGATACAGCAATCCATTTAGTAGCTTCTGCTGTGAAATACAGACGAGTATCATCCGCCTTTGAAGGATCTAATGAGAGGTATCCCCCAACTGCAGTATTACCAATAGTAAAGGTACCATCGTCATTAAAGTTGATGGTATACCCCTCCTGGAAGCGACCATTACTATCAATCCAACTATTGCCACCATCAACACCAACAGTTCCTTTTGGGCTAACCAAAGCATAAGTACCGTCACCATTATCCTGAACTGAGAATAGGATACCTTCATCTGTGCTGATTGAGGCACGTGTACCCCAGTCGTTTGCACCTACTAAGAAGCCTTTAGCTTTCAAGTTATACAAATACTGTTTAGTCGTTCCGTCTGTTGCAAGTGGAGAAGCGTTAAGCAATGGTCTGATAAGTGGCTCAGATGCTAATATTTCAAGAATCTTTTCATAAGTTTCTTGATCAACAAACTGCCAATATGAAGCATCGTTAGCTGTTTCTACATATTCAAATGTGCCGTCTTCTTTGACTGTGAGATAGTTGCCCTTCTTGCAACCATAGTCGTAATCATAACCAGCCTTCAGTAAGAACTTACCGTCATCTTTTACTTCATAACCCCACTTTGAATAATATGGGTCATTTGCCTGAAGAACAGGATTATCACCATTGATCCTCAAGTGCTTGTTAGCTTCGTTTCCTGGTACACCAAATCGAATGTCTGTATCATTATTGTCAGAAGATTTACGATAAACAGCAAACTGAGCACCAGTAACAGCAATAGCACCGTTAGCATCAATAAACTTGCCTGATGCTGCGTTATAAAGATAGCCTACAGCACCAGTCTCTGGGAATACCTTTGGTGCTTCTGGTTCTGGCTCTACTTCAATAGAAACAACAATTGCCTCGAATTGCTTCTGTGTCAAAAATTTCCAATTAGAATAGGGTGTTGGCTCTGCTGTAGAAGTAAAGGTCTTGGTCTTTGGATCAACAGTCAAATAACCGGTTGGACCATAGGAAGAATAGTTTGAAGGATAAAACAAAGTAAATGAACCATCTGCTGCAATAGACAGCCCCCACTTGCAATAACCATCATCTCCTACAACTAACTTCTGTTCGTTGTATCTCAATGACGTCCAAGGGGATGCTGCACTGGTAGAAAAACGGATATTCTTTCCGTTGTTCTCACTAGCGTTCTTATACCATACATTGTAAATGTCAGCATTTGTTACATCAGCCTTAGCCACAAGTGTTACCTCGGCCTTGCCTGTCATAAACAAACCTGATGCTTCATTGTACAAGTAACCCTGAGCACCTGCTTCTGGAAAGACAGCAGCAAATGCGCCCATACCGACCAAAGCAAACACTGCTAAGAGTAAAAGTTTGATTTTTCTCATAATTGTTAAATGTTTAAATTGTTAATAAAAATTGATTGTATGTAAGTATCTAATTTCTTGTTGGTTGTTATTGGTGGTTCATCAGCACGTTTCTTCATTGCGGCGAAGAGTAGTCATCAAGCGTAACGATAGTTGATTATCAACGGGCAAATATAACGCTTTTTCACATAACCACCAAACGATTTCTTAAAAAAACGCAAAAAACATTCTTTTCACACCTTATTTTATTTAAAAATACTATTTTTCACTCAGAAATTCCTTTACTATCTGACGAGAAAAAAACAATGGAAAAAAGGCTTGTTTTCGGGGAAAAATTTGAGGCTGTTCAAAGTACGAAAAATATGCGGCCCCTAAGGGAAAATTTTGCAGCCCCTAGGGGTAACAAAAATTCCCATTAAGGGGAACAATTGCAAACCCGAGGAGGGAACAAGTGTAAACTCGAGGAGGGAACAAGTGTAAACTCGAGGAGGGAACAAATGAAACCTCCAGGAAAAACAACAGAAAATCCGAAAGGGGAAAAAGCGGAAAAACGAAGGTTTGAAGAAAAAAAAGCGCACGACTTTCGCCGTGCGCTCCTATTCACTATTTAGTTATTCTCCGAAGTAGTCCTTATTTTACGTAAACATTCGCTTACGCGCAAATCATTACCGTTCGGCAAAGTTCAAGCAAGCTTGACTCTGCACTCACTTAACCATGATTTTCTTACCGTTTACGATGTTGAGACCCTTCTGGAGAGCCTTGATCTGCTGACCAGCTATGTTGAAGATTGCCTGAGTTGCTGGCTGCTTCTCAACAGAAGAGATGCGAGTAGCGAGAGCATCAAACTCTTCTTCTGTCAAGAATTTCCATACACAATACACATCCTTTTCAGTTGCAATGGTCAACGAACCATCTTCAACATTTGCTTTGATATAACCTGGGTGAGAACTTTCTCCACCAGTATTATAAGTATTATTAATATAATAGCTACCTTCTTCAGGACCAGCCTCCAAAGTCATGCGGCTGTATCCATCATTGATGAAGCCAATCGTGTAAGCACCTTCTTCACCATCCTTCACTCTCAATGAAGTCCAAACGTCATCAGTCTTACCTGTTGCAATACGAACTCTTGTAGCACTATAAGATTCTGTTCCCTTCTGCCATACAGTCAGAATATCAGTCTCTTTATTAATTTCAGCTTTACTTACAAGTGTTGCAGATGCGTTAACAATCAAACCGCTTTCTGGGTTATAAAGGAAACCTTGAGCACCAAACTCTGGGAATACAGCTGGTGTTGGTTCTGGTGTTGGTTCGTCAACTTTGGTCTTTGAGAAGTAACATGCTTTGATTTTAAGAGGAGCACGACATCCAAACCAGTTGAAGATAGTGAAGTCTTCAATGACATCAGCATCAGTCATTTCTACAACATACATAGTCTTGTCTGTCAAGCTAAAGAAAGGCTCATTTCCTACACCGTATGCATGGAGGTTCCATCCATCAGCTACTGGCTCAGCAAATTCAACAACAATGTACTTATATCCATAAGCTACGAAGTCTTTTACATCGAATGGTTTGTGCTGGAATGCATTGCTCAAATCGTTAACAGGAGTAAATGTCCCTGCATAAGGTTCATCTGTGTATTCAACAACCAAATCATTTGTGGCACCAGTCAGAGCAATTGGATAAGTAGGACCTGCAATCTTCTTGTAAGTATCCTCATCAACATATTTCCAATAGGCACCTGCGTTAGCCTCGTCTAATGCAACACATGCCAACTCACCGTCAACAACCTGAAGATAAGAACCTGCGGTAATCCAATCTGGACCTTGATCGTTTGGATAAGGATGTGTAATCAACAAGCCTTTTTCAGTCTCTTTTACGATCAGCTGACCATAAAAAGTACTCAACACGGCTGGCTGCTGTAAGAATGTCAAATAATTAGAACCTGTCTTGAAACGCATAAACAAAGCTCCTTCAACAGATGGAGTTGCGTTCTTGTCTTTGTCCTTGATTTCAATTGTGAATTTCAGGCCTTCGTCTGCCAACTTAGCTTCTGCACCAATAAACTTGCCTGATGCTGGGTTGTACAAATAACCTACTTCACCTGCTTGTGGAAGAGCTGCAAAAGCACTCAATCCTAACAAAGCAAAAATTGCTGTGAGTAAAATTTTCTTCATAATCGTTTTGTTTTTAAAAGGTTTATAAAATTGTTGATTGAAAAAAGTTCTTTCGTTGTTTATCTAAGCATTTCGCTCAAAAATCAACTGCAAATATAAGTTTTTTTCACATACCTACCAAACATTTTAACAAAAATCTCAGTTTATTATTGCAATTCGTAGTTTTATTTGTAATTTTGCAGCGATATTGTCAATCAACCCAATATATGTAATATGATTCTTACTACTAAAATAAACTAATGAAATGGAAGCAAAACGTTTAAAAATCCTGATGATTGGTGGGACAGGCACTATCAGTACTGCCATCACTAGACAACTGGCCGAAAGTGGTCACGACCTATGGCTGCTGAATCGTGGCAGTCGCAAAAACGAAGTGCCACATGTATAAGTCACTATGCTCCATATTATTAATGTTGTTGGGAACCATTCATATTGCTGCCCAACCAGACGATGTGCTGATGAGAGAACAGATAGATGAATACTTGATTGAAGCACGACGAGGAGACCCTGAGGCACAATACAACCTTGGACTTTGTTATATTCATGGAAACGGAGTAGACATGAGTTACGAAGAGGCTGCTAAATGGCTTGAGAAAGCTGCCAAACAAGGCCACGCAGATGCACAATACAACTTAGGCGTCAGCTATCTGAAAGGACAAGGAGTGCGTCAGGACTATACGGAGGCCGTCAAATGGTTCTCACTTGCAGCAAATAAGGGCAATGTTGATGCGATGTACAATCTTGCCACAAGCTACATGAATGGAGAGGGAACAGAACAGAATATCGAGCAAGCGATTGCCCTATACGAACAAGCTTCTGCTAAGGGACATGTGAAGGCCCAACGAGTATTAGGCGACTGCTACTTCTTTGGAATGGGGATTCCCAAAGATTTTGAGAAAGCAGTTGAATGGTATACACTTGCTGCCGAGAATGGAGATGCCGACACACAATACGAATTAGGATTCATGTATTTTACGGGGAATGGGGTTGAAAAACACGATGAAATGGCGGTTTTTTGGTTCCGGAAGGCTGCCGAACAAGGTAATGCTTTTGCCCAATACATGTTGGGTAGTTGTCTGGAAAAAGGACAAGGAACGACTCAAAATTTAGAGGAAGCAGCTCTTTGGTATGAGAAAGCAGCAAAGCAAGGACATAGCGAAGCACAAGAAAAGATAAGGTCCACCTATCCCCCCTCCCTCTATGGAGGGGGAGAATAGTGCAATTAGCCCTAAAAAAACTTAATTCAAAGGCAGAAGTGTAAGAAAAATGGAATGTTATGATTGACATTTCATTTTTTATTTGTATTTTTGCAGTTGAATTATAACTAATTAAGATGAATATGCGTATAACATACATGAAGGTTTTAGCATTTTGGGTGCTATCAGTTGTTTGTTGCGTTTCCGCTTCTGCACAACATTACATCCAAGAGAGTAAAACATCGCTTAGCTATGAAGAAGCGGTTCGACTGATGAATGACACCCACTATTTTGCAGCAAGTCAGTCGTTAAAGGACTATCTGTCGCAACCCTCTCTGCCCTCCGACAAGCGGATAGCAGCCGAAGAATTGTTGCTAATATGTGACTACTACCTCCAAAAACCTGGAACAGCAGAAAACATCTATGAATGGTTGGAACAAAACCCACAGGCACTATATGCAAACCGTCTGGCATTGTTACGCGCCAACTTGTTGGTAAAAGACGATTCTTACACAGAAGCACTGAACATCTATAATTCACACATCGGAGCCATGTACGACATGTATGAAGCCGAGCGTGAGGAAACGATGATTTGCTATGCCATCTCACAGATAAACAACGATAACATCGACGAGGCAGACATGCTTATCCAGTCGCTACAAAACTGCAAAACCCACCAGATGGATATGGTGTATTGTGACGGCTATATAAAATATGTAAGAGGAGACTACAAGGGAGCGTTGGAAGATTTCCAGATAGTACGCAACAACAGCGACTACGCCAAAAACATCCCAGTATATATGGCTGATTGCTATCTGCATACAGGTGAGCCAGGCAAATCGTTATCGCTGCTGAACAACCAATTGCCGCTCTTCAGTAAGCACCTATCAGCAATTGATGCCAAATACACTGACGAAATTCATCGCATCAGAGGCGAAGCATACTATGACCAAAAGAACTATTCGAAAGCGGTGGAAGCTCTGAGTCAGTATATCTACAATGTAGAGACCCCCCGTAGGACCGCTTTGTATAAATTAGGACAAAGCTATTTCAATCTTCAGGAATACGCTAAAGCATCGAACGCACTCAGCCGCAGCGCAGGGACAGCCAACGATGAAATGGCGCAAAATGCGTGGTTGAATGCCGGAATCTGCTATGTTCACAGCCAAAACAAGAAACAGGCACAAATCGCTTTCCAGCAAGCTTCGGAGATGACGGTCGACAAAAAACTGCAAGAAGAAGCGCTCTACAACTATGCGCTGACCCTTCATGAAGGCAATACGATGGGATTCGGCGAATCGGTCAAGGTGTTCGAGAAGTTCTTGAACATGTTTCCGAACTCACAATATACCTCAAGCGTCAGCAAACACCTTGCTGAGGTATATTTCTCAACAAAGAACTACCCTGCAGCCTTGGAGTCGATCAACAAAATAAAGAATCCAAGTGCAGAGATTCTCCAAGCCAAGCAGAAAGTGCTCTACAACCTAGGAGTACAAGAATTCATCGCAGGCAACTACCGCAATTCCGACTCATACACCACTCAAGCTATCTCGCTAGGATCGAACGAAGCTTTTTATATAAAAGGAGAATCGGAATATCGCCAAGGGAAGTACAATCAGGCCATCAATAACCTGAAGCAGTATGTAAGCGTGACAGCTCGTAACCAAAGTAACTACGGACAAGCGCTTTACTCGTTAGGATATGCATATTTCAAACAGAAACAATACAATCAGGCAAATAACTACTTCAATAATTTCATTGGTACAACAACAGCCTCGAACAACAAAACGCTCAAAGCTGATGCACTCAATCGTTTGGCCGACTGCCTTTATACCGACCGCAAATACGATGATGCCTATGCAATTTACGAGCGAGCATTGGAGACAGACAAGCAAATGGGCGACTATTCGCTCTACCAACAAGCCTTTATCGAAGGCCTACGAGGCAACAATGAAAAGAAAGTGGAACTGCTCAACAGGATGGGAGGCGAATATGCTGACTCACAATATGGTGCCGATGCCCTCTATGAGCAAGGACGTGCTTACATCCAGACAGGAGCGAAGAATCAGGCATTACAGACCTTCAACCAACTCATCACGAAGTACCCACATAGCCAGAAAGCACGTAGTGCAGGTAATGAAATCGGCTTGATTTACTTCGAATCCGGAATGAAAGACGAAGCCCTCGCTGCATATAATAAGGTGATAAGTGACTATCCAAATACAGCAGAAGCACAGACAGCACTCGCAAACCTGAAGGATATCTATACAGATATGGGTAGAGTGAACGAATATGCTGCATTAGCCCAGAAAGCAGGTAAAGGACTGAGTGGCGAGGAACTGGATCAGATGATTAATGATGCAGCCGTACGCTCAATGAACAATGGAGACTATGCAAAAGCCTATCAGTATTACAACCAATTAAGTCAACAAACCCAATCAAGCGAACGTTTGGCTGATGCTTTGGAAGGAAGTCTGCGTAGTGCCTTTTCGGCAAAAGACTATGAATCGACAGTCAACGTAGCGACACAGATTATCCGAAATGGTAAATCTTCACCTAACTTAGTAGCAGAAGCACTGCTATATCGTGCAGAGAGCTATCTGGCCTTAGGCAATTCGCCTGACGGAATCAAGGATCTCCAGAACCTGAGCCAAGACACGAAAACCATCTATGGAGCACAGGCAAATGTACGTTTGGCACAATACGCATACGATACATTCCAGTATCAGGCAGCCGAAGAGATTCTGCAAAAATTCATCGACTCGGGTACAACCCATCAATATTGGTTAGCACGTGCATTTATCCTGCTATCAGATGTCTATATGAAAACAGATCGCAAGGTTGAAGCACGCGAGTATCTACTTTCGCTGAAGAGCAACTACAACGAGAACGAGGAGATAAATCAAATGATTAAGGAAAGACTGAAATAAGAAATGAACAATTGAAGACAAGATAATATGAAAAAAACAATTATCATAGTATTGACCTCCATCGTATCGATTTCTGCATTCGCCCAGATGGACAATGTGGTGGAAGTGGAAAACAATTATCGACCAGTAGTGAAAGATGCCAATAAAATCAATTCACTACCAGAGATAGAACAAACTCCTGTGAATCATTACAATGTAAACTATACCACCACATCTGTTCCAACAACCAACTATGTGTTTGAACCCATGTGGGCAGCAAAGAGCGAAAAACTGCTTCGTAGCGACAAAAAAGGGTTTGCAACTGCTGCATACGGTATAGATAACAATATGTTAGGACGTATTGCATACGGAATCGACCTATCCGAGAACGACGAACTGAACTTCGACTTCTCTACACGAGGTCACAACAGCGAAACTGATCATATCAGCGGTACAAACAAATGGATGAACCGCTTTTTCACCAGTCATTTCAAGGCGGGCTTTGAGCATCGTTTCGATGCGACTTCATCGCTACTGATTGATGCAAGTTATGGTACTGATGTATTTAACTATCAATCGCCTATAGGCGGATTAGGATATACAGACAAACAGCATAATGACTTGATGGATGTCGGCATAGAACTCACTCCTTATTCATTTGGTAAGTTTGGATTAGGAGCAAGTGCTGCAATTACGTTGTTCAACCAAAAATATGTTACTTCATTGGTCGATAAGGCAAAAGAGGTCGCCTTAAGCGGAACACTTACGCCATCATATCAGTTTAACGATGATGTAAGTATAGACCTTGAGGCATGCATCGATTACACTAATTATCCGATGACAGGCTTTGGCAATGGAACAACATTCGATTTCACTCCTCATCTCTATTGGAAAAACGATGTCGTCGATTTAAAAGCTGGAGTATATGTAGATAATGATTTGCATATAGCACCTGATGTAAATGCCACTTTCCACGTGAACCCAAGATTCGACATCTATCTGCAAGCAGAAGGAGGAAGAGTATATAACGATTTCAAAAGTTTTGCCCAAATGACTCCATACTGGTGTCTGGACATTGCTGATGGTGACTTTAACGATCAATTCGATCAACTGAGAGCACAGGGAGGTATCCGAATGCGACCTATTGACGGTCTCTATGCCGACTTGAGTGCTGGATATGATATTTCAAAAGATAGAGCCGAAATAGCAGACTTTCTGATGGATCGTACCACAAATTGTACGTATGCACCTATCATGTTTGCTGACGGAAAGAATTTCTTTGTGAATGCTAATATCAAATACGACTATCGAAACCTATTCATGATAGACCTGAACGGCAGATATAATCATTGGTCGACAGATTACAAGCCGACTGGATATATAGGCATCAATACAACGAATTGGGACCAGATTCTTTGGAGACCACAACTGGAACTTGATTGCTGCATTAGGGTTCAACCTATTGAACGCCTGACAATTGGAGCAGATTTCCTATTTGAGTCGTTTCAGAATAAGACCAACCGCTACGAACGTCCAAACACTTTGGACTTAGGAGCGACTATCAGTTATACATTCCCATTCAGACTTACCCTTTATGCCAAAGGTGACAACTTGCTGAACAAGAAGTACGACCAATATATGATGTACCGCTCACCTGGTATCAATTTCCTGGCAGGAGCAGCGATTACTTTCTAACAAATGTCCTATATCAACTATCTATATGACTCGAAAATTTGATTTTCTCATTATCGGTTCTGGAGTAGCAGGAATGAGTTATGCTCTAAAGGTGGCAAGAGCAAAAAAAGGAAAAATAGCCATTGTTTGCAAGACAACACTTGAAGAAGCAAATACAGCCAAAGCACAAGGCGGTATTGCGTCTGTGACAAATTTGTTAGTTGACAATTTTGAGAAGCATATTGAAGACACGATGATTGCTGGTGACTACATCAGCGATCGAGAAGCTGTTGAGCAAGTGGTCAGAAATGCTCCTGCCGGTATTCAAGAACTGGTAGAATGGGGCGTGAACTTCGACAAAAAGGAAGACGGAACATTCGACCTACATAAAGAAGGGGGACACTCTGAGTTCCGAATCCTCCATCATGCTGACGATACAGGAGCTGAAATACAGCGAGGACTGATGGCCGCTATCCGCAGTAACCCAGACATTGAAATTCTAGAGAACCATTTTGCTGTGGAAATCATAACACAACACCATCTTGGCATAAGGGTCACTCGACGTACTCCTGACATAGAATGCTACGGAGCTTACATATTAAATCCTGAGACAGGAAAAGTGGATACCTATTTGTCACGTGTCACTATTATGGCCACAGGAGGTACAGGAGCTATCTATGCAACCACTTCAAACCCGAATATCGCTACAGGAGATGGTATAGCTATGGTATATCGCGCAAAAGGAAAAGTGAAGGATATGGAGTTTGTACAATTCCACCCCACAGTATTATACAACCCAAAGGAGACACATCCTGCGTACCTCATTACAGAAGCGATGCGTGGTTATGGCGGTATTCTGCGATTGCCAAACGGAAAGGAGTTTATGCAGAAATACGATGAACGACTGAGTTTAGCTCCAAGAGATATTGTTGCTCGCGCCATCGATAAAGAAATGAAAGTACATGGTCTGGATCATGTATGTTTGGATGTTACTCATAAAGACCCAGAGGAAACAAAACACCATTTCCCAAATATCTATGCAAAATGTCTGTCGATTGGAATTGATATTACAAAGGAATACATTCCTGTATGCCCAAGTGCTCATTATATGTGTGGTGGTATCAAAGTAGACCTCGACGGACAAACTAGTATTCGCAGATTATATGCTCTCGGAGAATGCTCTTGCACAGGACTACATGGAGGAAACCGTTTAGCAAGCAACTCGCTCATCGAAGCGGTTGTCTATGCCGACAAGGCAGCAAAACACTCTTTGGAAGTGATTGACAATTATGAATTTAATAATAAGGTGCCTCAATGGAATGATGAAGGCACGATGACGAACGAAGAAAAGGTGCTGATTGCTCAAGACGTTAAAGAAGTGGGACAAATCATGTCAACCTATGTCGGAATTGTCCGTAGCGACCTACGCCTGCATCGAGCATGGGAACGATTGGATTTGCTCTATGAAGAGACAGAACATCTGTTTAAACGAGTGAAGCCAACACGAGACATCTGTGAGTTACGCAACATGATTAACGTAGGATATCTCATCACTCGCCAAGCTCTTGAACGTAAAGAAAGTCGTGGATTACACTTTACTGTAGACTACGAGAAACATGCATTAGATAAAAAATAATAAAAGAACTAATTACACTATGAATTTTCCCATTAAGTATCCAGAAAACAACGGCGGCATGAATGATCGCATCAAGCGTCTTCATGAACAGAGTTTAAATACTCCTGCTACCCTGACAATTGAACGTGCTTTGATTGAAACGGCATTCTATAAAGAAAACGAAGGTAAAATGCCTATTGCCGTATTACGTGCACGTAACTTCTATGAAATATGTAAAAAGAAAACCATCTACATTGGTGATGACGAACTGATTGTAGGTGAACGAGGTCCTGTTCCAAAAGCAGTTCCAACATTCCCCGAGTTGACTTGTCACAGCGTGGAGGACCTACATGTGCTCAATACACGTGAATTACAACCTTATTATATCAGCCAAGAAGACATTGACACCTATGCACGAGAGGTCATTCCTTATTGGAAAGGCAAGACTCAACGTGAACGAATCTTCAATCATGTAAGTAAAGAATGGGAAGAAGCTTACCATAATGGTGTCTTTACTGAATTTATGGAGCAACGGGCTGCTGGACATACAGCAATGGATGGTAAGATGTACCATCGTGGATTGTTGGATGTAAAGGCTATGATTGCCGATGAAATCGCAGCTTTGGATTATATTAACGACCCACAAGCAACTGATAAGGAACATGAATTGACAGCAATGTCTATCAGCTGTGATGCAGCTATATTATTTGCCGAACGTCATGCCGAATTAGCTGAACAGAAGGCCAAAGAATGTAACAATCCACAACGTAAAGCAGAATTGCTTCAGATAGCTGAGGTGTGTCGCTGGGTCCCAGCTAATGCTCCTCGAAACTTTTGGGAGGCTATACAGATGTATTGGTTTGTGCACCTTGGAACAGTAACAGAACTGAATGGCTGGGACAGTATGAATCCAGGACATATCGACCAACACTTACGCCCATTCTATGAGAAAGGCATTGAGAACGGAACGCTGACACGCGACAAAGCAAAGGAATTGCTGTCATGTCTTTGGATAAAATTCAATAACCAACCTGCACCTCCGAAAGTTGGAATCACTGCTTTGGAATCAGGAACGTATAACGACTTTACGAATATCAACATCGGTGGTATCGATAAAGAAGGTAACGATGCATCAAATGAGTTATCGTACATGATTTTGGAAATCCAGGAAGAACTTCACGAACTTCAACCAGGTTTATCCATTCATATAAGCAAAGTTACAAATGACGATTTCCTGCTAGCAGGTTGTAGAGTTATCCGTGAGGGGAATGGTTATCCTTCAGTATTCAATCCTGATGTTTATGTACAAGAGCTTGTTCGTCAAGGAAAATCGTTGGAAGATGCACGTGAAGGCGGTTGCTCTGGATGCATTGAAGTAGGTGCTTTTGGCAAAGAAGCCTATCTGCTTACGGGCTATCTGAACACTCCAAAGATATTGGAAATAACTCTCCATAATGGTGTAGATCCTAATTCTGGAAAGAAACTCGGATTGGAAACAGGCGACCCTCGAGATTTCAAATCATATGAGGAACTCTATGATGCATGGAAGAAGCAGATGGTGTACTTCGTCAACATGAAGTTAGCTGTCAATAACTATATAGAACGCATGTTCTCACTTTATGCACCAGCAACATTCCTTAGTCTATTTATTGATGATTGTATCAAGAACGGTAAGGATTATTATAGCGGGGGCGCACGCTATAACACCCAGTATATACAATGTACGGGACTAGGTACTATCACTGACAGTCTATCAACCATCAAGAAACATGTGTTTGAAGATAAGCGCTACACAATGGATGAGTTGCTAAAGGCAGTAGACAAAAACTTCGAAGGGGAGGAGAAGATGCGACTATACATCCGCAACCACACTCCGTTCTTCGGAAATGATGACGATTATGCCGATGAAATCGCTGTAAAAGTCTATAATGACTTGGTCGGGGCAATTGAAGGACACCCAAACACACGTGGAGGAAAGACTTACCTGAATATGTTGAGTACAACATGCCATAACTATTTCGGATCGGTTTGTTGTGCTACTCCAAACGGTCGATTGGCTCATTTCGCAATCAGCGATGGAACGTCTCCATCTCATGGAGGCGATTCGAATGGTCCGACTTGTGTTATCAAATCATTAGGCAAGCTTGACCACACTAAGAGTGGAGGAACCTTGTTGAACTTACGTTTTGTACCAAAATTACTACAACGTGACGATGATTTGAAGAAATTTGCGTCACTCATCCGAACTTATTTTGCTTATGGAGGTCATCATGTACAGTTCAATATCGTAGATACCCAGACACTATTAGATGCTCAAGCAAATCCAGACGACTATAAGGATTTGTTGGTACGTATGGCTGGCTATTCTGATTACTTTAACGATATGAACCTGCAACTCCAAAACGAAGTAATTGCTAGAACAGAAAACGACGAATTATAATGGCGTTGATATTCGACATAAAACGATACTCAGTAAATGATGGTCCTGGAATCAGGACCACCATCTTTCTGAAGGGGTGTCCTCTGAGGTGCGTGTGGTGTCATAATCCTGAAGGGTTAGAGACAAAACCTCAGCGGATGTACACTAAGTCGAAGTGCATAGGATGCAAAAGTTGTATTGAAGTTTGTGGACACGATGTCTTGACACTTACACCAGATGGTATAAAAGCTGATGAAAGCAAATGTGTGCTGTGTCAGCAATGTGCTGATGTTTGCCCATCGCTGGCAATGAAGTTTGGTGGAAAAGATTGGAAGATGGATGAACTGATGGCCGTCATTGAAAAAGAACGTCAAGTAATGGAAGATAGCGGAGGTGGAGTAACAATTTGTGGCGGTGAACCATTGATGCATCATAAGTACACTCTTGAGATACTCGAAGAATTGAAAAAACACCGATTTCATCGGACTGTTGACACTACTTTATTTGCAAATTCAAATATCGTTAAAGAAATTGCAGCTAACTGTGAACTCTTTCTTGTTGATCTCAAGCTGATGGATTCAAAACAACATAGGTTCTATACAGGAGTTCCCAACGAAACCATACTTGACAACATCCGCATGATTGCAGAGATGGGATGTGATTTCTTTATTCGGATTCCATTGATTGACGGAGTGAATGCTGATGAGAAAAACATCGATGAATCCGCACGTTTTTTAGCTTCAATCCCTTGGAATCGCAAGATAGTGAATCTGTTACCATATCATGATATTGGAAAAGGTAAACATGAGAAACTAGGTACAACTTACAATCCTGATGCAATCTATATGGCTACACCATCCATAGAAATTCAGAACAGGTGTATTGCCCAATTCGAGAAATATGGCATCAAAGCAACAATTGGTGGTTAAAAAGGTTAGAAGGAACAATATGTTATGAAAGAAAGAAACCATGCATTCGACTTTTTATGCGGAATTTGTATCATCCGGATGATTCTTTACCATATCACTGGTTTTTGTAATATGTCTGAAGATGAGGGGTGGATGATTATTATGCATTGGACCTTCTTTTTCATGTCATTCTTCTTCTTTAAGGCTGGATACTTTAACAAAACTGTAGATGGTAACTCATGGGAGTTTACTAAGAAGAAATTCAAGCAACTGATGATTCCTTATTTTGTATGGGGCTTTATTGGATGCATAATCTATTTTACTTTTGCTTGGTTTATTCTAGATCCGAGAAACGTAATGGTTAAAGACATAACCATCAAGCACCTTTGGGAAACAAGCGGTTTTTATGGAAATGGTCCCTGCTGGTTCCTATTTTCTTTTTTTGTGGCATATATAGCAATGCACTTGTTCAGCAAGTGCCCATCTATAGCTATACCTGTCACCCACAATCGAAGTTTCAGAATCAAGATACATTGGGTTGTTTTTATATTCCCGTTTATTAGCTATCTGCTTTACGAGCAAGGTAATCCATTGTGGCTTAATTTAAACAATGTTTTCTGGGGCATCTTCCTATTTTTCCTTGGACGAGTTTGGAGGGTTGCAATTGAACGACTACGTCCTCAAAAGATGATCATTTTGTCGAGTATGATGATTATCGTATTCATCGTACTCAACATTATCGATTCTAGCAAATATACAATGAGCTCAAACGAATGGGAGGGTAATTTCCCCATCTTAATTAGTAAACTCATTCTGTCTAGCTGCGGACTATCTGGCTTATTCCTATCATTTTCATTCCCTCGTATACCTATTATTAATTATATCGGCCAACATTCAATGGTGTTTTTTGTAGCTCATTATCCAATCATTACATTTTATAAAATGTTACGTTCAGCATGTGTCCATTCTCTCAAAGGGAAAATTGACGACCTCATCATCATGTCTATACTGACTTTTATCGTTTGTGCATGGTTGGTTCCTTACATTGAACAGATACCTTGGTTAAGTGGTAGATTTAATCAAAAGCAATCGAATTCCTTAACAAAATAGCGATTTATCACCCGATGTTACAAATCTGCAAAAAGAATTATCATTATAGCAACGTTTTTCTAAAGAAAAAAGGTTACTTTGCAAACTGAAATTAATACAAATCAATAATTATCATTTTTAACATGGAAACAAATCAAACGAATGTAAACAGCTCAAAGGGATTCTTCAAGCTGAATTGGATGCAACGCATCGGTTTCGGTTCTGGTGACTTGGCTCAGAACCTCATCTTCCAAACAGTGGCGACCTATTTAATGATATACCTTACAACGGTATTAAAGATAAATCTCGCCTTTGTCAGTGGATTGATTCTCACTGTTCGACTTGTCGACTGTTTTTGGAGTCCTATCGTGGGGCGTTATATTGACAACCGCAATCCTAAACTAGGCAAGTATCGTGCATACCTTCTTTATGGTGGTATTCCCCTAACAATCGCCGCTTGCCTATTGATGCTTCCTCAGGCAGCTTCATGGTCTATGCCGATGAAAATGATCTATGCTGCTGTCAGTTATACCGTGTTGAGCATGATTTATTCAGTCGTAAATATACCTTATGGCTCAATCATGGCTAGTATGACACGTGACAATAATGAAGTACTTATCCTTACTTCTACACGTATGGTATGTGCCAATATTGGCCAGATTGTGGTTCAGGCAGGTTTCCCAATTGGACTTGCCATGTGCGTTCATACTGCTATTGACTGGAATCAGGCAACATTTATGGCTATTGGCACCATCCCCGCTTTTATCATCCTACCATCTCTGCCAATATTAAAAAAATGGTTAGGCAAAAAAGGGTTATATTATACACTTCTCTCTATTGGCTTAGTAGGATTTGCCGCCTTGTTCGTTATTGGTAAGTTCTTTGATATTGAGAGTTGCACTACAATTATTCAGGTTGCAAAAGTGATGACAGGTGTGGGCCTGCTAGTTGGTTCGCTGATGTGGGCACTCGTTCCTGAGGTCATTACTGAAGCCGAATATCGTACTGGTAACAGACCCGCAGCTACAGTTAATGCATTGGCTGGTGTTGCTTTTAAGGCAGGATTCTCAATTGCAGGTTGGATTACACCTTTGGTAATGGGTATGATAGGTTTTAACTTCGTAAATGAAGAGTCAGCCTTGCCAACAGACCCAAGTGCTTGGTTCATGGTAACATGTGTTTTTGCACTTGTTGGTTTTGTGCTCTTAATGTTCTGCTTTATGGGTAGCAAAGAAAATATCACTACAACACCAGATAAACCTGTCTCATTTGCAGAAATGTGGCAGGAGTTCAAGGTTAACAAATGCCTTCAGTTAGTTCTTGGTATCTTTGTTGTCGTGTTCTTGGCATCATTTATCAGTGCACCCGTTAATGCATATTATGTGAAGTTGGCCAATTATTCTGAAATAGCACAGAATGCCATTCTTATGTTCACAACCATTATCCCTGGCCTACTTCTCGTCATTGTAGGCTACCTAGTATACAAGTATCCTCTTACAGATGAGAAACTTGATGAAATCAACCACGAGATTGAGGCTCGTTCTGCAAAAGAACATGCATAAATCCATTTAACCATCAATTCCTCTTGTTCCTAAGGGGCAAGAGGAATTTTATCACTCTCTCAAAATAATATAAAATGAAACAAAACCGTTTATTACTATTTCTACTTTTCTCATTTAGTGTAGTCTCAATCTACGCTCAAAACACTATGCGTGAGGCATTCAAGGATAAGTTCCTGATTGGAGCCGCTGTCAATATTCGGCAGGTGAAGAGTAAAGATCCAAAGATTCAGAAGGTCATCAAGGAGCAGTTTAGTGCATTGGTACCTGAGAATTGCATGAAACCTGAAGAAATACACCCCAAGCAGTATCTGTGGGACTTCAGCGATGCTGATGCTATTGTAAAGTTAGCTCAGAAAAACAAACAGGCCATCACAGGTCACTGTCTAGTTTGGCATTCCCAAGTTCCTTACTGGTTCTTCAAGGACGATATGGCTCAACCAGTCACCAAAGAAGAGTTGATCAATCGTATGCGCGACCATATCCATACCGTGGTAGGTAGATACAAGGGAAAAATCAAAGGATGGGATGTAGTGAATGAAGCCATCCTTGACAACGGACAGATGCGCAATACCCAGTTTTATAATACCATCGGACCAGAATACATTCGCCTTGCTTTCCAGTTTGCTCATGAAGCAGACCCTAATGCAGAGCTTTATTATAATGACTACAGCATGGATAACCCAGCAAAACGCCAAACAGTCGTTAATATCATTCGTGACTTGAAGGCTCATGGATGTAGAATTGATGGCGTAGGTATGCAATCTCATGTATCATTCTCTACTAACCTAGCAGAATATGAGAAGAGTATCGAGACCTTTGCAGCTGAGGGTGTTAAGGTGATGGTGACCGAACTTGATCTTAGTGTCCTTCCTTGGCCAAGTGGGAATTATGGCGCAGCCGTAGAAACAAACTTTGAATATCAGAAATCGATGAATCCATACACAGACGGTCTTCCTGCAGACAAGGCTAAGGAGCAGACCGATTTCTTTGTGAAACTATTCAAGATCTATTTAAAGCATGCCGATGTCATCGACCGTGTCACCTTCTGGGGACTTACAGATGGTGACAGTTGGAAGAACGGATGGCCTATGGCAGGTAGAACAGATTATCCCTTGGCTATCGATCGCAATTACAATCCCAAACCATTTGTGGAAGAAATCATTAAATTAGCTAAATAATCAAATCATTACAATTAAACATTAGAAACAATGAAACCTAAAAAACATTATCTTTTCCCTTCTGATTACATGGCCGATCCTGCGGCACACGTGTTTAATGGTAAAATCTACATCTACCCTTCTCATGACTGGGAGGCTGGTGCAGAAGAAGATGACGATGGTGGTCACTTCCAGATGAAAGACTATCATGCATTATTACTCGAGGATCCTGAGAACGGAGAGGCAACGGACCTTGGTGTCATCTTTGACGTAAAAGATGTTCCATGGGCAGAAAAGCAGCTATGGGATAGCGATGTCGTTGAAAAGAACGGCAAGTATTATTATGTATTCTCTGGAAAGGGCTACGATGGTGTATTCCGTCTTGGAGTTGCTGTAGCCGACAAACCCGAAGGTCCTTTCGTTCCAGAAGCTCAGCCTATACGCGGTTCTTTCAGTATTGACCCTTGTGTTTTCAAGGATGATGATGGTACCATCTACACCTATTTTGGTGGACTTTGGGGCGGACAGCTCCAATGGTGGCAGCCATATGCTCCAGGTTTTGCACCTATCACTGGCAAGCACGGTGATGAAAATGGACTCACAGATATGGGGTCTGCTCCGACTCGTAAAGATGAACTCTTTGCACAGCCCGATGCTCCTGCTCTGCCAAGTTTCGTAGCGAAGATGAGTGATGATATGCTTCAGTTTGCAGAAGCACCACGTAGAGTTGTTGTTATTGACAAGGATGGTCAACCGCTGAAAGTCAGCGACCCACATCGTTTCTTCGAAGCAAGTTGGGTATTCAAGAAGAACGGAAAATACTATTTCACCTACTCTACAGGTGATAGTCATTTCCTATGCTATGCAATTGGTGACAATCCTTATGGCCCATTCACTTATCAGGGTATCATCATGACTCCAGTTGTTGGATGGACAACCCACCATTGTATCCTAGAGTACAAAGGCAAGTGGTATCTCTTCCATCACGATTGTGTTCCATCTGATGGCAAAACATGGCTTCGTTCATTGAAGATTTGTGAACTGGAATTTGATGGAGATTTGATTAAGACTATCGATGGTATTGACTAATATGATAAAGTGTTATAAAAGGGTGGCAATCGCCACCCTCTTGGTTTTACAGGTAATTGGTGCACATGCCATCGATGGGTATGATTTATGGCTAAGAATGCCTTTGGTGACAGATGGAGCTAAAGTGACAATCGATAATCCTCAAATCCCTGAAACAGCTAATTTCGCCCCGCAGTTTGCCCCTATTGTCATCTCACGTAGTGAGTTGAATACCTTTCTCCATAACACAGGTAGGGAGGTACATCTTGCCATCGATGCCAAAGCTCCTGCAAACGACGGTTTTACTATCAAATATGGAGCAAACCGTATTGACATCAAGTCAGCATCAGCTGTTGGCGTGCTTTATGGTGCTTACCATCTGCTTCGTCTTCAGCAGACAGGACACCTGCCTAAGAATGGGCAGACCATTAAGGAGATACCTATGTCCAAATACCGTCTCCTCAACCACTGGGATAACCTTAACGGTACCATCGAACGTGGTTTTGCCGGTCGTTCCATCTTTTGGAGCAGCAAAGGAGATATAGTTGATGAGAATAGTGCACGGATTCAATTGTATGCACGTGCCAATGCTTCAATCGGTATTAACGGTACCGTTCTCAACAATGTGAATGCCAGTCCTCAGATGTTGACCTCCGAACGTCTTGATCAGGTCAGGCGAATTGCCCGTATTCTTGCCCCTTATGGTATTAAGGTATATCTCTCTGTCAACTTTGCGTCACCCAGGGCATTGGGCGATGTATCGACAGCCGACCCTCTTGACCCAGATGTAATCCGTTGGTGGAAGAACAAGGTGAAGGAAATCTATGATGCTATCCCCAATTTCGGTGGATTCCTCGTCAAGGCCAATAGTGAGGGTGAGCCAGGGCCACAGGACTTTGGACGCACTCATGTCGATGGTGCCAACATGTTGGCTGATGCACTCAAGCCATATGGCGGAATTGTCATGTGGCGCGCTTTCGTTTACGCAGCAGATAGTCCAGATCGTGCAAACCAAGCTTACGATGAATTCATGCCTTTCGATGGAAAGTTCCGCGATAACGTTATTTTGCAAGTCAAGAATGGCCCTATTGATTTCCAACCACGCGAACCTGTACATCCTTTGTTCTACTCAATGAAACATACAAAAGTGATGCCTGAGTTTCAGATTACACAGGAATACCTCGGAGAGTCTGTACACTCTGTCTACTTAGCTCCAATGTGGAAAGAAGTAACTGATGAAATCGATATGAGTATCGGTGCTGCAGGTGTTTCAAATGTTGGTGATTCCAAAAACTGGTGTGGCAACGATTTGATACAAGCCAACTGGTACGCATACGGCCGTCTGGCATGGGACAAACGTCTTTCATCCAAACAAATAGCCGATGAATTCGTGCGTCAAACTTTCACAAAAGATGAACAAGGTGTACAGACACTTACTGACTTGATGCTCGCCACCCACGAAGCATGCGTCAACTACATGATGCCGATGGGCATCCACCACATCTTTGCAGGTGGACACCACTATGGACCAGAGCCTTGGTATGCTCCTCGTGGAGTGAGAGTCGATTGGACACCTCCTTATTATCATAAAGCTGATGCAAATGGTATGGGATTCGATCGTACGACAAAGGGGTCAAACAATGTATCCCAATACCCAAAGAAGTTGGCCAAATTGTTTAATAATGTGAATACATGCCCAGAGAAATATCTTCTGTGGTTCCATCATGTCGGGTGGACACAGAAACTGCCTTGTGGTGAAACCCTTTGGGATCGTCTTTGTCATAAATATGATGAAGGTGTACGTACGGCAGAAGGATTTGTTCGTACATGGGAGGTTCTCAAACCTTATATAGATGAAGAACGCTATATGGCATTGAAAATAAAGTTCGATCGTCAGGCTAAGGATGCATGGTGGTGGCGAGACGCCTGCCTGCTCTATTTCCAAACGTTCTCAAAATTGCCGTTCCCCAAAGACTGCCCACCTGCTCGTCATGACTTGCAAACCCTAATGCAATATCATCTTAGAATGGACAACTATACAGCAGCGCCCATTGATCAACTCCCCGATTAACAGAAATACATGGATATACGAGAATACTTCTACATCAGCATTACACGTAGCGACGAACAAGATATTATCGAGTCCGTTAAGAAAGGAATTGTATTTAAGGGATTCAATCTCTGGGTACTAGTTTTTGCCATCTTCGTCGCATCATTAGGACTCAATGTTAACAGTACAGCAGTCATCATCGGCGCTATGCTCATCAGTCCCCTTATGGGTCCAATTATCGGCATGGGACTTGCGGTCGGCATCTCCGATTTCGAAATGCTAAAACGATCGTTCAAACACTACGCATTGAGTGCAGGAGTATCCGTTATCACTGCGACCATCTATTTCCTACTATCGCCTATCAACGAAGCGCAATCAGAACTCTTAGCACGCACCAGCCCAAACATCTACGATGTACTTATCGCTTTCTTTGGTGGTATGGCTGGTGTTGTTGCTATCTGTGCCAAAGAGAAAGGTAACGTCATCCCAGGTGTAGCAATCGCCACAGCATTGATGCCACCTCTCTGCACCGCAGGTTTTGGACTGGCACAAGGCGAATGGATGTTCTTCCTTGGAGCTCTATATCTATTTTTCATCAACACCGTCTTCATCAGTCTTGCCACCTACCTAGGTATACGTTTCTTCCGTTTCCAACGTTATACATATGTGGATAAGAAACGAGGAAAACTTGTGAATCGATACATTATGGCCATTGTCATTTTAACCATCATCCCAGCCATCTTTACAACTATCAGTATTGTACGAGAATCGATGTTCATGAGTAGAGCCAATAGTTTTATTAACAACGAACTAAGTTTTTCTGGTACCCAAGTCATACAGCGCGATATATCATGGGGAGATAATGCCATCAAGGTCATTCTCATAGGGAAAAAAGTACATGAAGCGAACATCGATTCTGCTCGTTCCAACCTTAGATATTACCACCTAGGTGAGACCAATCTAACAGTTACTCAAGGATTTGATGCAGACTCACTAAACCTTCTTTCACTAGAGAATGCTTCTATCGAAGCCCTCTACAAACAGGACGAACAAACTATTGAGGAGTTAAAGTTGCGTTTGTCTAAGTTAGAGCAAGAAACAGCTTCCTACCGGAAAATTAATAGTCTGTCAGAAGTTGTCACCAAAGAATTGAATACTCTATTCCCAAATATCTTATCTGTGGCTATTGGTCAATCCATACGCAACTATACAGACAATCAAACTCCAGATACCATTTGTCAAGTACATCTCAACACAAAAGGAAAGCTTGCTGCTATAGATTACCAAAGAATTACTTCATGGCTCCAAACACGGTTAGAGACCCAACAACTCGAAGTCATTGAATAGTTCGTATTTCTTTCAAATGAGGTTATAATGCAAGAATTATCAACACTAATGATTCTTTTTGCTGTTTCATATATGGTGTTTCATTAAAATTTCGTATCTTTGCAAATTATAAGAAAACGGCTTATGAAGATAGGTTTTGATGCAAAAAGACTATATAATAATTTTACTGGCTTAGGGAATTACAGCCGAACAACAATCGACATACTAACGGAGTACGTCCCTCAAAACCAGTATTTATTGTATAGTCCCTCTTTAACAGAGAATCATGTTACGACACCTTATCTTCATCACAAATTGTGCAAAACTATTACACCTTCTGGTCTTCTGAAGGGAAGTCTTTGGCGAACAGTAGGATTATCTGCCGCTGGTCATCACGATGAAATAGATCTTTTTCATGGACTAAGTAATGAAATACCATTTGGCTTATCAAGTCACAATATTCCATCTGTTGTAACAATACATGATGTAGCATTTAAAACTTTTCCTGATATGTACTATTGGCATGATCGCATCATATATCATCAAAAGTGGAATTATGCCTGTAAACATGCTAATCGCATTATTGCTATCAGTGAGAGTACAAAGAAAGACATAATACGCTTTTATAATGTACCTGAAGAAAAAATCAGTGTAGTCTATCAACCTGTCAATCAGACATATTACACGCCAAGTGAAAATATACAGGCCACAGATTTTACTCCTTATATGTTATATGTAGGTTCTGTTAACTCTCGTAAAAACCTACTTGGAATTGTTCGGGCTATGGAACAAGTCCCTAGTGATTTACAGATTCCATTAACTATCGTTGGTAACGGAGGAACCTACAAACACAAGGTGGAAGAATATATTGAAATGCATCAAATGACTCATCTGTTTAAATGGGTCTCTGCCATAGATAGTGCTCAATTGCAACAACTATATGCAAACGCAGCTGTGTTTCTTTATCCGTCATTTTACGAAGGATTTGGCTTGCCAGTCGTTGAGGCGCTCCTTTCTTGTTGCCCTGTTATCACGAGCAATATCAGCAGTCTGCCAGAAGCAGGCGGTCCTTCTACCCTTTATGTGAACCCTTATGACGTTGAAGATATTCGCAACAGTATTGTTAACGTACTTACTGATACTACATTGCGAAACAAGATGACTCACGATGGATACCAATATGCAATGAATAAGTTTCACCCAGAAACATTAGCGCATCAGTTATCGGAAGTGTATAAAAAGACTATCAATGAATATAACAATTGATAGAAACATCTAAATGAATGTATATAAATGATAATATGGCAAAAAAAGTGTATTTAGGCATGATTGGTGATATCATGCATCCAGGACTAATTAACATCATCAATGAAGGTGCGAAATATGGTGACGTGATTATTGGTCTGTTTACAGACAAAGCAATTGCGAATCATAGGCGACTACCATACCTCACATGGGAACAGCGCAAAACTGTAATCGAACATATTATAGGAGTATCATCTGTCGTCCCTCAAGATGAGTGGAGTTATGTAGAAAACCTAAAGCGGTACAAACCGGATTATATTATTCATGGAGACGACTGGCAATACGGACCTGATAAATATATCCGCGATGAGGTATTCAAAACCATGGAGCGTCTCGGTGGTGAAGTAATTGAAATACCCTATACAAAAGGAATATCAGATTCTAGTTTGAAAGAAGAGATTGACGCTTTAGGAGTTACCCCACAGGCACGACTATCCTCACTTCGACGATTGATTTCTGCCAAACCTGTTGTTCGCATTCTAGAATCCCACAATGGTCTCACAGGTCTTATTGCAGAACATACCTCAGTTGAAGTCAATGGTCAACATCGTGAATTCGATGGTATGTGGGCTAGTTCTTTAACAGACTCTACATCTAAAGGAAAGCCCGACATCGAAGCAGTTGACCTCACTACCCGTCTACACGATTTAAATGACACATTGGAGGTAACAACTAAACCTTTTATCTTCGATGGCGATACTGGTGGAAAAATTGAGCATTTCGGTTTTACAGTACGAACATTGGAACGCTTGGGTATATCTGCTGTCATTATTGAAGATAAGGTAGGCTTAAAGCAGAATTCACTCTTTGGTACAGATGCTATTCAAACACAAGACACCATCGAAGGATTTTGTAATAAAATCAAAGCGGGCAAAGAATCTCAGATTACTAGAGACTTTATGATTATTTCTCGTTGTGAATCACTCATTGCAGGCAAATCCGTGGATGATGCCCTTGAACGTTGCCTCGCTTATGTGGCTGCAGGTGCTGATGGTGTGATGATTCATAGTAAGAACAAAAGTGGAGAAGACATTAAAGAGTTCTGCTTGCGTTTCCGTGAGAAGGACCCCCATACGCCTATTGTGGCAGTTCCTACCACCTATAATCAATTCACTGAAGAGGAATTAGCTACATGGGGTATAAACGTTGTCATCTATGCCAATCACATGCTACGTAGCGCCTATCCAGCAATGGTAAAGTGTGCCGAAACCATATTGGAAACCTCTCGCAGTCTTGAGGCATCTGATAAGTATTGTATGCCTATCAAACAAATATTGAATTTAATTCCAGGAACAAAGAAAAAATAAATATGATTAGACCGTCATTCTTTTATGATACCCTAAAAAGCTATGGTATAGATTTCTATACAGGTGTCCCAGATTCCCTCTTGAAGAATCTTTGTGCTTATATTACCGATCATGCAGATGCTACCCATCATGTAATTGCAGCCAATGAGGGTGGTGCTATGGGTTTAGCGGCTGGTCATTATTTAGCCACTAACCACATACCTGTTGTCTATATGCAAAACTCAGGACAAGGAAACACAATCAATCCACTTGCTTCTTTAACAGATCCTGATGTTTACCACATTCCCGTTCTACTCGTTATCGGTTGGCGAGGAAAGCCCGGTATTCACGATGAGCCCCAACATGTAAAACAGGGAAAAGTAACAACAGGGTTGCTCAATTTGATGGGTATTGATTATACAGTTCTCGCGAAGGAAGAAGAAAAGGCTGCCATACAGATTCAAAAAGCTGTGCAGTATATGCAAAACACCAATAACTGTTATGCTTTGGTGATTGAAAAAGACACATTCGATGCTTATACACTTCAAAATAGCATTAACAATTCCTTAACTCTTTCACGAGAGGAAGCAATCGAGACAGTCGTAGAAACATTGCAACCCACAGCAACTGTAGTTTCAACAACAGGCATGATTTCTCGTGAATTATTTGAGATTCGGGAAAAGAGAGCCGAAGGGCACCAATGTGATTTTCTTACGGTAGGTTCTATGGGGCATGCTTCTCAGATCGCTTTAGGTATTGCTCTGGAAAAGCCAGATCGTCATATTTGGTGCTTTGATGGCGATGGTGCCAGTATCATGCACATGGGTAACATGGCAATTGTAGCACAAAAAGCACCTAAGAATTATATACATGTAATTTTTAATAATGGAGCACATGATTCTGTAGGAGGCCAACCAACAGTTGGTCTTTCCATTGATTTTCCTGCTATTGCAAAAGCAATAGGATACAAGGCTACTTTCTGCGTAAGTGATAAAGAGGAGTTGAAAAAGGCACTCTCGATTATCAATACATCCTCTTCGTCCCTAGAAGGACCTATTTTCTTAGAGGTTAAAGTTAAAAAGGGTAATAGAAAAGACTTAGGGCGCCCAACAACCACTCCAGAACAGAACAAAGAGGCTCTTATGTCTTTCTTGAAATAAATAGTCAACAATCATATTGAAAGCAATAGTATGAAAGTAAAGACGGCTGTAATTATGGCAGCAGGTATGGGAACACGTTTCGGTAATATGACCGAAAAGATGCCAAAAGGTTTTATCCCATTTAAAGGCAAACCAATGATAGTACGTAGCATTGAGACATTGATTTCATGTGGGATTGAACGAATCATTATTGGTACAGGCTATAAAAAAGAAGCATACGAAGAATTAGCCCAAAGATATACACAAATACAATGTGTATTTTCTCCCCTCTATGCTGAGACAAACAGCATGTACACACTCTACAATAACAGGGAGGCAATAGGTAATGATGACTTTCTGCTATTAGAGTCTGATTTAGTATTTGAAAAAAAGGCAATTCTTGAGCTGATTAATTGTCCCTTTTCGTCTGCAATGTTAATTACACCAGTAACTAAATTCCAAGACCAATATTATGTAGAGATGAACAATCGATGTGAACTTATCAATTGTTCAACAAACAAAGACAGCATTACACCATCAGGAGAACTTGTTGGTATTCACAAACTTAGTAATAGTTTCTATAAAACTTGCATTTCTGAATATGCAAAACAATTAATAGAGAAACCAAAGTTAGGTTACGAATATCAATTGCTCTACGTCTCACAGAACATTACTCCAATGCATGTTCTTCGATTAGACTCTCTACAATGGTATGAAATCGATGATATAAACGACCTGCGTTATGCAGAACAAAATGTGGAAATCGACTTATGAACTTACTCTTAGACAAAGATCTCACAGCATGTAAAGAGATACTACTCCAGTCACTTCAACAGGAAAGCAACCCACTCCTCGGTCAGGTATTGGATTTAGTAAAAACTCGAACAGGTAAGATGATGCGCCCACAAATGGTGCTGCTGTCAGCAAAACTATTTGGCTCCGTTACTCCTGCAGTTTATGCAGTAGCTGTAGCTTTTGAAGCGCTCCACACCGCCAGTTTGATACATGACGATGTTGTGGATGAGAGTGATGAACGTAGGGGTCAAGAGTCTGTCAATTATGCTCAGACCAATCGTGTGGCTATTCTTTCTGGGGATTATATCTTGGGTGAAGCACTCCGGCTAATTGCCTCTGTTAATGATCCTCGGATTGTACTACTCATGTCAAAAGCTTCAAAAGCATTAGCAGACGGAGAATTGCTGCAACTTCATACCATTCAGTCAGAAGACTTATCTGAGGCAACTTATATGCATGTTATCACCAACAAAACAGCTGTGCTCTTTGCTTCTTGTGCTGCATCTGGAGCCACCCTTGTTGGAGCCACACAAGCTGATATTAATAATATCTATCGATTTGCAGAACAAGTAGGGTTGTGCTTCCAAATAAAAGACGACATTCTGGATTTTGTTGGTGGTGATATTGGGAAACCCCAAGGAAATGATCTCAAAGAAGGGAAAATTACGCTACCTTTACTCTATGCACTTCAAGGACACGAGCAAGAAATGAAACCACTTATTCGCTCTGTAAAGGAGGGCACAACAACTCCAGAGGACATCAGCTATCTTATCAATTTTACACAAGAGAATGGTGGAATTGACTATGCAGAATCTGTTATGAACAAAATTGCCAATCAAGCTCGACAACTTCTTGATAAATATCCCGAAAGCCCAGTGAAGGTTGCACTCAACGAATATGTCGACTATGTCATTGAACGGAAGAAATAGCTGTTTATCCCTCCTCCTTTTTACTCTCTCATTCTGTTGTTTTCGGCTTCATGCTCAAGAACCGATGGAATGGGATGATTTTATGCGTGACATCTATGAGGAATATATAGAAAGTGACGATGAATTGGGGGAAAATTCTTATGCTACCACACAAGAGGAAGATAATGCAACTGACGCTCTACTTGAGGAATTATATACACTTCACCTATCACCTATCAATTTAAATGATCTAAGAATTGTAAAGGATGCAGAGGAACAAATGATAAACACAAAAGCACGTCTTCGACAATTACCTTTTCTTAGCGACCAACAAATCGAGGCAATTGTTTATTACGTCAATAATAACTATCCTATGCAATCATTGGGCGAATTGATGCTTATACGAGAACTCGATTACCAGACACGCTCCCGATTGCCTTTGTTCTGTTATGTTGGCGAACCTACCGTTCAAAATAAAGATAATATTCTGAAATTACTACGCTATGCAAATCATGAAGTTATCGCTCGTACAACTATTCCTTTTTACACCAAAGATGGTTTCTTGGACAAACCCCAAAACATAATTGACGCTTCTCCAAATAAGATTTATCGAGGTAATAACAATTATCATTCGCTTCGTTACCAACTTCGTTCCAGACAGCAAAAGCGGTCAAACGGTATTTCACAACAATTAATCGCAGGTTTTTCTATAGAAAAAGATGCTGGAGAAGATTATTTCGACTACTTGTCTGGCTATGTAATGATGAATGGTTTAGGGAAAATTCGTACATTAATTATAGGAGATTACAAACTAAACTATGGATTAGGTCTGATTGTAAATAACAGTTTTAATCTTGGAAAAAATACCATGGGAGTATTATCGAATGCTCCGATATCTAGACATGGTATACGTCCACATGCATCTACAGCAGAATCCAATTACTTTCGAGGCATCGCTATCGATTATTCTCTTTGCAGATCTGCTCATCTTTCAGCATTTGTATCATATCACGATATTGATGCCACCAAAGATCAAAATTCTGCTATTCCATCTATCACCTCTCTGAAGACTGATGGTTTACATCGGACTTTGCTTGAAAAAAGCAAGAAAGGTATTGTTCAAGAGTTATCTGGGGGATGTAATCTTAGTTTTTTCCATCGTGGACTTCAGGTTGAATTGACAGGAATAGCCTCGCACTTCTCTATACCGCTTAAACCTAAGTACAATACGCCCGCTACAGAATACCGCAAATATAACTTACAAGGCGATAATTTTGGTTCAATCGGATTATTCTATCGATACATGACTAATCGATGGAATCTACAAGGAGAATATGCTGTAAGTTTTTCAAATGCGGAAGACAAAGCAATGAATATAGACCATCCCAATAATGGTTTTGCGTTTGTCAATAACCTACGTTTCCTTGTAGATAACCAGACATCTTTATCTGCTATCGTCAGGTATTATAATCCCAAATATGCTACTCTATATGGCAAATCCTTCGGAGAGAATTCTCGTCCGCAGAATGAGTTGGGTCTTTTAGTTGGGATTGCAACAGAACCTTGGACACATTTTCATCTTGAGGCTTATGTTGACGGTTTCATATTCCCCAAAAAACGCTATCATGCTGCAGCAGGCTCAAAGGGGATAGATGGGCTATTAAAAATGACTTATTCTCCTAACCAAAAATCTTCATGGCAATTACGTTATCGAGTGAAATCCAAGGAACAAGACTGTAAAATTGAGCAAGACAAGACAGAACTGTTTTTTAATACCCGTCAAGACTTGCGGCTTCAATGGAATTATAAGCTCAACAACTATCTAACTATTCGCACTACAGGCGGATTTGTATATCGTTGGAATGCAGATAGCAACGATGAAATGGGCTATTTATTCAGTCAACATATACGACACGAACGAACATTGGCTCGCCAAAAAGGAAGACAGCGAATAGACGTGATGCTAGCCTATTTCCATACAGATTCATATGCTGCAAAGGTCTACACAACATCTCCTTCACTTCTTTACACATTCGGAATGAACTCCTTATATGGCCAAGGAATCAATGCTGTTGCCATGTTTTCGAGAAGTCTTTCGCGAAATCTCTTTGCTATTTGCAAGCTATCAGTTACAAAATACTTCGACCGAAACACAATTGGTACAGGATTGGACATGATAAACGCATCTCATAAAGAAGATATACAACTACAATTAAGATGGAAAATATAAGGCATCTAGACCTTGAACTTTGAGACCTTCCGAACAATCACTTTTGGATTCCCATTAATGGAAATTTTTGCAGCCCCTAGGGGAAAAAGCTTTTTCCCTTAAGGGGAATTTCTGTTGCAGGTCGTGCAACGTACGTTGCAGGTCGTGCAACATAAGTTGCACGACCTGCAACAGAAAAAACCCCTAGAGGAAATAAAAAAACTTCCTTAATAGCGGCAAAAAAAAGGCTAAGGATTAGCGGGAGAAATCATGTTTTAAAAGTCGGGATTTCAAGCGATAATTCTTATTTACCCCTGACTTTACACATGAAATAAGTGAAATATAAACGTGGGAGCAAACGCAACTGGTCGCCAACCTTATCAACCTCCCTAATAACACGAATATTATCCATGAGACCCTTGGAGCGATGAACATTGGAGACTCCTTTTACATCATAATCAGTAATCGTAACAGGAATATGGCGGAACGTCTTCCCTGCTTGGAACAATTGCTTGGACTGCTTGAAATCTGCAGACATCGGATGATTCAGGTCAAATGGATATTCGCGAAGACATTGAGTACGGGTAAACACAGCTTGATGGCAATAATACATTTTATGGCTGTTGTGTGGCTCTTTCGCTACAATTAAGTTTCCCTTTTTAAGTATATCTCCATAAACGACATCAGCAGTTAATCCCTGTGTAATCACATCAGCAAGCACATGAGGGTTAGCAAACGTATCTGCAGCATTGAGAAAGATGCAATAGTCTCCATGAACCATCTCTACCGCTTTATTCATTGCATCATAGATGCCTCGATCGGGAGCAGAAGTATAAAATAAAGGAATTGATGGCTTTAGAGTTGCAAGATACTCAGGAGTTCCGTCAGTAGAAGCACCATCCACCACAATACACTCCACATCTGGGTAAGTTTGTTCCCAGACACTCTGAAGCGTCCTCTTTAAAGAAGGTAACGCATTGTATGTGACCGTAATGACAGAAATGAGCATGTAGTAAGAAGAAGTTGCCTATTTGAAAACTCTGGTATCCTGATAGTCATGATACGAATGGTCAAAATCGACATAATCAAACCCATGAATACGACGATGGTTTTCAGGCGGTAGCTTCATATAATCGCCAAACAAACATTTCAAATATGTGTCAGGATGCTCCACACCCAACAATTCATGTCCCTCGAACATGATCGGGGTTGGTGTTCCCATTACCTCGCGTGGCATAGTGCTACGATCACCACTATCATAGTCAGCAATCAGTGGAGCCGTTTCGTAATCGTAGGCTGTCTGTATGCGTTTTTGTAAACGCTGTAAAGTGATATTTTTAACTGTAGCTTGTAGCAATCGAGGCAACCATGAAGTATAACCATGACCACGTTTATATGGATCTCTGTTACGCAAATACACCCATGTCTTTACCATATGAACCAACCCGATACGTAGCTTACGACGCCATCGCTGAGCAGGAATACCGTCGATAGGACAAACATCAATATATACACCACCTATTTGATTGAGCGACCATCGCTCAATGAGTGTTGTACTACCATCAATCACCTTCAGCAGAGCACAACTGCTGTTTTCGTCTAATTCAAAAGTCTGTAGTTCGAATGGTTTAGGCAACCATTCAGAACCATGCTCAATAAATCGCTGAAAATCTGGGCGAGGCATTGCTATATCAGCATCATCATCCCAAGGAATAAAGCCTCCATGACGCACAGCTCCTAACATAGTACCATCTGAGAGCCAATAGCGTATGCCATGCTCACGACAAACCTTATCCACAACTACCAGAATGTTCAAAATACGCTGGTGGATATCTTCTATTTTGTAATTGGCCATTGTTTTCTCTTATTTTTACTGCAAAGATACAACAAAATTTTGTTCTTTCAATTATTTTTTATAACTTTGTGGCATAAAAAGGTATTTATATGATTAGATTATCTAAATCTGTGGTTGGAAAGGCAGAATCAGATGCAGTCGCGCATGTGATTGAAGACATTGGCTACTTAGGAATGGGAGCCATTGTGGGTGAGTTTGAGCATCAGCTAGAGCAGTATATCGGTGGAAACCGTCGTGCCATCTGTGTCAACAGCGGAACAGCAGCATTACATTTATCTATTCAAGCAGTAACCAAACCTGGTGATGAAGTACTGGTACCGTCGTTCACATTTGTGGCAACCTATCAAGCCATCAGGGCTGCCGGATGTACACCTGTCAGTTGTGACATTCGCCCAGACACCTTGACGCTCGACCTTAAAGATGCAGAGCGCCGTATCACCCCTCGCACCACAGCCATGATGCCAGTATACTATGCCAGCAATTGCTGTATGGCCAAAGACTACCAAGCTTTTGCGAAAGAACATGGTTTACGATTAGTAGAAGATGCTGCCCATAGTTTTGGTTGTACTTGCCAAGGACAGAAAATCGGCTCCTTTGGAGATGTGGTCTGTTTCTCATTCGATGGAATTAAGAACATCACAACAGGTGAAGGAGGAGCTATTTTCACAGCAGACGAAGATATCATCCAAAAAGTCAGTGATGCCCGCTTGCTTGGCGTTCAAAAAGACTCTGAGAAACGTTATGCAGGAAAGCGCAGTTGGAATTTTGATGTTGTGGATCAAGGCTACCGCTATCACATGAGTAACATTTTTGCAGCTATCGGCCAAGTTCAGCTCTCTAGATTTGAAAAGGAGTTTGCTCCACGCCGTCGTTATATTGCTCAACGCTATTGTGAGTTGCTCAAAGATACTCCTTATGTCAAATTGACACCTATGGATTACGAGCACGAAATAGTGCCCCATATCTTTGCTTTGCAAATTCTGGAAGGAAAACGTCCACAATTAGAGCAGTTGTTGAAAGACAATGACATCCAATATGGCATACAATATGCCCCAAATCATCATCTCACCCTCTTCCATGAGGATGTAGAACTGCCTGTTACCGATGAGGTTTACTCGCGCATCATTTCCATACCTATGCATCCAGAATTAAGCGAGGATGACATTCAACTGATTTGTAAACTAATTAACAGCCTATGAAAACAATCATCTTAGCTGGAGGTTTCGGCACTCGCCTATCAGAATACACAAAACAGATTCCCAAGCCTATGGTAGAGATTGGCGGAAAGCCAATCCTATGGCACATTATGAACCACTACGCCCACTATGGTTACAAGGATTTTATTGTAGCTTTAGGCTATAAGGGAGAAGTTATCAAGGACTATTTCCTGCAGTATTATGCTCGGAATAATGATTTCACAATCGACTTAAGCAGCGGATCCATTCATTATATTAATGAACATGCTCGTGACTGGCGAGTGACACTTGTTGACACAGGCGCAGCCTCAATGACAGGTGGACGCGTACTCAGATTAAAAGATTACATAGGTCAGGAAGACTTTATGTTGACTTACGGTGATGCAGTCAGTGATGTAAATATAAGTGAACTCGTAAATCGTTATCATCAATCAAATTGTCTGGCTATGGTGACTGCCGTACACCCAACAGCCCGTTTTGGTGAACTACAAATCGATTCAGAAGACTATGTTCGTTCCTTCAAAGAGAAACCCCAGGTCAATCAAGGATGGATTAACGGCGGTTTCTTCGTACTCAGTCCTAAAGTGTTTAACTATATTGAAAATGATCTAACCACATTCGAGGCAGAACCTTTGGAGCGCTTGGCAGTAGAAGGGCAGTTGGTAACATACCGTCATGAAGGTTTCTGGCAATGTATGGATACTGTCCGCGACCGCGATTTGCTGAACAAACTGTGGGACGAGAATCGGGCACCTTGGAAACTTTCTGTCTAACTAAGAACGAAATTGATTATTCAAATTAAAACAAAAAATGAATATACTACAAAATGACATCAAACACACGCTCAATGGTCTCACGACTGCAGAACGTGCTAAATTCAACGGCTCTACTGTACTTATCACAGGTTGTGCTGGTTTTTTAGGTTATTATATGATGCAGTTCTTTGCTGCCGAATGCGAAGAGTTGGGCATCAAAAAGATTATTGGACTCGATAACTTCATGTTAGGCCAACCAGGATGGATTAAGGAATTGGAGAAGAATCCCAAAGTAGCCCTACGTAAGTTCGACATCATCAAGGACAACATTGCAGATATAGAAGGAGCATCAGAAGCAGACTTCATCATTCACATGGCTTCAATTGCTTCACCAATGTTCTACCGCAAATATCCTATTGAGACCTTAGACGCAAACATCTGGGGACTTCGTTCACTACTTGATTACTATTCCACACGTAACATCAAAGGATTCTTGTTCTTCTCTTCAAGCGAGTTGTATGGCGACCCCGACCCTGCACATGTACCAACATCTGAGGACTATAATGGAAATGTTTGCGCTACAGGTCCAAGAGCTTGCTATGACGAGTCTAAACGTTTTGGAGAGACGATGTGCATGCTCTTTGCTCAAAAATACAATATGCCAATCGGCGTAGCACGTCCTTTCAACAATTATGGTCCAGGTATGCGTATCGGAGACAAACGAGTCCCTGCAGATTTCGCTTTAGCCATTATGGAGAACAGAGATATCGAGATACTCAGCAATGGAACTCCGACACGTACGTTCTGCTATATCGCAGATAGTGTATGCGGTTATTTCAAGATTCTGTTGCATGGGCAATATGACTTCTTCAACATCGGTATCGAAAAACCAGAGATTACCATCGCGCAACTGGCAGAGATATATGTTGAGGCAGGACGGGAATTATTCGGATACAAAGGTGAGGTACGCTATGCTGTATCAGAAGACAAAGAGTATCTCACAAATAATCCTCAACGTAGATGCCCTTGCATCGACAAGGCTCGTAAGTTGTTGGGCTATAACCCCACCATCTTAGTTGATGAGGGTGTATCACGTTTCTTGATGTACCTCAAGGAGAGTAACGAAGAAGAATACAAATGGTAGAGAAATAGGAAGAAGCAAATCATCAGCAATATGACAATCACAGTATTTGGATTGGGGTTTGTAGGTCTGACCACATCGTTGGGCTTCGCAGAGTATGGACATACAGTCTATGGTGTAGAAATAAATAGCGAGCGATTAGAAACCATTAAAGGTGGACGATTGCCTTTTCTTGAACCAGGTCTTGACGAGGTCTTACTTCGTCATCTTGGTAATCGATTCCATCCAATTGGTATAAATGAACTGGAAAAGGCTGTCAGTCAGAGTGATTGCATCTATTATTGTGTTGGAACACCGTATGGAAAGGACGGACAAGCGGATCTCACCTATCTCTTCAGCGCCCTTGATCAAACACTTAACGTGCGGCCCAATAATAAATATCAAGTTTTGGTTGTTAAGTCTACCATTCCCCCATCGACTACTTCACAAAAAATCATTCCATATTTAGAAGAAAAGGGCCTCAATGTAGGACAAGACTTAGGGGTGGCCAACAACCCAGAATTCTTGCGTGAGGGTCATTGCTGGGATGACTTCATTAAAGCAGACCGTATAGTCCTTGGTGTTAGTGACGAACGCTCTGCAGAAATGCTTCGTAAGGTATATGCCACCATCCAAGAACCTATACATTGTGTATCATTGAATACTGGTGAGTTTATCAAGTATTTGTCAAATACACTCCTTGCTACTCTAATCAGCTACAGCAATGAGATGAGCCTTGTAGCAGATACGATTGGTGGCATTGATGTTGCTGCGGCTTTCCGTATCCTTCATGAAGACAAGAGGTGGGGTGGTGCTACGATGGCAAGTTATGTTTATCCAGGCTGTGGATATGGAGGTTACTGCCTGCCCAAGGATACCAATGCTCTATATGCTGTAGCTAATACCGCAGGGTTTGACGCGCAAATACTCAAAAATGTCATAAGTATAAATAACCAAATGCCTGCTCAGATTGCCCAAAAAGTAGCTAAAATTGTTGGAACAGACAAACAGCGTATCATTGGCATTCTAGGTTTGTCATTTAAACCAGGCAGCGATGACGTACGTGATACTCCGTCAGCAAAAATCATTAAACAACTGCGACTATTAGGCTATACCAACATTATTGGATATGACCCCGTAGCCAATGCAGAGTTCGATCGCTATTATTCAGATTTAGCTATTAGCTATGAGCAGAGTTATGGCGAATTGATTCGAAAAGCAGAAGTATTGGTTATCACCACTGCTTGGCAAGAGTTTGCTAACATCAAACAGCTTACTCAAAAGCCTGTTGTAGATTGTCGCTACATGTTATAGCCCCTATCCATAATTGTATATAGGGCAGAAACTATTCCCAAGTACTTAGGGATGTGCTGTTATTTCCTTATCGAGGAACAGGAATTCCGATTGTCTCAAGGGCTTCTTTAAATACCACAAAGAAGTCTTTGATGTCTTGTGGATATATTTTTCCTAAGGCGCAGAGTCGGAAGGTATTGGTGGTACTTATCTTACCTGGGTAGATTGTGAATCCTCGCTCGTAACAGTAATCGTGCACCTTTTCAAAACTCCAGTTTGGATTATCTGGGTATTTTACAGATACCACTAATCCTGACTCGATATTACGATCGATGGCTGTATCCAGTCCCAGTTTGTCCAATCCTTCGTGGATAGCTTCGTACACAGCTCTATGGCGAGCAAACTTAGCTTCTTCACCTTCTTCGAAGTATTCCTTCAATGCCTGAATCGTAGCATAGATGGTCTGTACAGGAGGAGTGAAGTGCATTTCACCCGTCTTCTCGAAGTACTCATACTGTAGATAGAGATTGCAATAGTATGATCGAGTGGGATAGTTTTTGCTTGCCTTGATTATATCTGTCTTACCAATGATAAAGCTTAATCCCGACATTGCCATTAGACCCTTCTGAGCGGAAGCCATACAGAAATCTACATTATCTTTCACCACATCGAGAGGAATCATACCCAAAGAGGCAGTTGTATCTGTGATGAAGATGGCTCCATGCTTGTGAGCCAGGTCTCCAATCTCACGAATAGGATTCAGGATGCCTGTACCCGTTTCGTGATGGCAGCAATACACAACTGCAACATCTGGGTTTTCCTTCAGTGTTTGCTCCACCTTGCTCAAATCGGGTTGTTCATAAACAGAGAACTTGAGATCGATATGAGGGATGTGGTACATCTGACAAACCTCAACAGCACGAGTATTGTAGGCTCCATTATTGACCACCAGTATTTTCTTTCCTTCAGGTACGAGAGAGTTGATGCAGACATCAATATTGATTGTACCCGAACCACAGAATAGTACAGAAGTATATTGGTCTGCTGGAGCATGAACTACTTTTAGCAGGTCTGCACGCAGACCTTTCATCAGTCCTGCAAACTCTTTCTCACGAGGACAAATATCTGGTACTACTTGCGCCATTTTCACCGTATCTGTTGTGGTGGCGGGACCTGGATTCAGTAAAACGTTTCGTTTGATCATTGCAATTATTTCGTTATTACGTTATATCGGTATTACGTTATTTTATGATGACAGTCATTAATAAAGCCCGAATGCTCCAAGGAGGAGGATGGCCATGATGACAGGCACAACATACTTCAACATGATGACATACATGGTTTTGCGATAGAAGCTATAACCATTGAGACGCATCTCACCCACAAGCAACTTAGGCGTTACAACCCATCCAATTAGGAGACAAGTACAGATTGACAGGAACGGCATCAGGACATTGTTGCTGACATAGTCGAAGATATCCAGAATCTGACCTACTGCACCATTGGGCAAGGTATACTCGAAGTAGAGGTCGTTGTAGCCTCGGCATACGAGGAATGAGAACAAGGCTCCCAGAGCTGCGAGAATGCAGACAGAACGTCTGCGCGACCAGTGAAAACGGTCTATCACGCTTGTTACACAGGCTTCCAAGATAGATACTGCGCTAGTAAGAGCTGCAAAGAGTACCATCAAGAAGAATAGTATACCCAAAATGGGACCAAAGAATCCTAGGGAGTCAAACACCTTTGGAAGGGCAACAAACATCAGGCCAGGACCTGCGGACATACCTTCTGTGCCCATAAATACGTAGACACTTGGGATTATCATCAATCCGGCAAGAACAGCAATCAAGGTGTCACATACCTCTATATTATCAACCGCCTTTCCTAAGTTTACATCTTTCTTCATATAGGATCCGTATGCCACCATGATGCCCATCGCAATTGAGAGCGAGTAGAACAACTGGCCTGCTGCATCCATCGTAATCATCAGGAATCGCTTCAGGGTGATTCCCTCAAAGTTGGGGATTAAGTAGATTGCAGCTCCTTGTAAGCCTGTACGTGTGGTTCCATCTTCATCCGTATGTGAGATGAAGAGTGAATAGATACTGATGAAAACGATAATAACTAGGAGTGCAGGCATGAGGATGCGCGAGTACTTCTCGATACCTTTCTCAACACCTCTATATACAATATGGAAACAGAGGGCTGCGAATACCAGCATAAAGAGCACAGGAGTCCACTCTGAAGTGATAAATTGGGTGAAAAAGCCATCCTGTACGGCATCTTCTCCTTGCAAGGTTGCATAAGTACAAAGATATTTCAACACCCAACCACCTATTACGCAGTAGTAGGGATAGATGATGCAAGGCACGATGAACGACAAGTGACCAATAAAGCCCCATTTCTTGTTGAAGAACTTGTAAGCCGTAAGTGGTCCTTGCTGCGAACGTCTGCCAATTGCAATCTCAGTAATCAGCAAAGTGAAGCCAAACGTAAGCGCCAGCACTACATAAATCAAGAGGAACAATCCGCCGCCATCGCGTGCTGCCAGATAAGGAAAACGCCAGATATTACCCAGTCCTACGGCACTTCCTGCTGCTGCAAGTACAAACCCCAAAGAACTGCTGAATGAATTACGATTATCTGCCATTATTTGTTATTATCTGCTATTTGAGTTGCAAAGATACAAAAAATAATTCAATTGTAAACTTTTTCTTTGAAAAAACAGCAGGTAGCTATATGCCACCTGCCGTTTTCTTTATTTAATAATAAGGTATTATATACGTTACTTCGTATAAATTTCGTTGAAATTAGCTGGGCTCTTACCGTTGTTAACCTGGACTTTTGTCCATTCATTTGATGGAGAAACGATACAATCCCATGCGTTCTTGTCTCCAACAAACTCCTTAAATGTACCATCATCATTTGCTACCCAATATTGGCTTGCAAGCAGATTGTCAGTTGGAGTTTCGCTGATAACTCTACCTTCAGCATTGGTAGTAACATCCAACAAGTAAGGTTTGTTGTCCTTCATATAAACATGAAGGTCTAACTTCTGATAGTCATACAGCATTGCAAATGCATTTACATAATACTCTGGATGCTCTTCTGAAGTAAATGTTACTGTAGATTCATCAAACATCGGTTTGAGGTCTTCACGAGTGACAGGAATAGTTTCGGTTGGGTTTTCTTTATTAACGATTTCGCTATTGAAGTAGTTCCATACCTCGAAGGTAATACCATCCTGATATGTGTACTGCAGATAGTCGAGAGCGGCTTGAGAAATACCCTCAGTAGTTACACGGATACCACCATCTTCATACTGTACCTTTACCTTTATTTCTTCGTTGGCTGTCTTGGTTTCACCATCCTTTTTATATTCACCTGTTACAGTATAAATATAGGTGAAGCTACCACCTTCGTATGTTGCGTCCTTTCCAGGATTAGAATACTGATAATTTGGATCCAATTGGTGGCTATATACAATTGCCATATCGTCAACATCGCAATAGTAATCCTTTGCTACAGGGATGTATACCTCAACATCAGTCAATGCGCGTACATGGATAGACAACTTAGTTGCGATATAGTCATCCACTTCCTTCTCATCATTAACTGAGAAATTAATCTCTACTTCGTCTGCAGGAACAATGTCTGTGATATGCTCTTCAATTTCTTCACCACCACCACCATTATCACCTTCTGCTGGGATCAGCTTAATTACCCAGTCATTGAATACCTTGTCGCCTGGTAAGTATTCGCCAGAGTTCTTCTTTGTTTGGTAATCATAACAGAGATACAGGTTCTTCTCACCATTGAATTCAATCACATAGAATCTGTAAGCATCATGCTTTGTATTTTCTGTATCACCCCATGAATCATGATAGGTAGGATCTTCTACAGGAACATTGATGAGAAGTGCACGTGGGCCACCCACTGCGTTATAGTCGTTACGATGTTTTGAGAAGGCTACAAAATCCATCTGCTGACTACCTACTACGTCATGTGATGCACCATTGTGGTCTTTCAAAGTTGGGAATTGCGAGCATTTATATTCAAAGAAGCTACCACCCACATTCTGGATGAAATAAGTAGTTAGGTTACAAGTCAAGCCACCCTCGTCTGGATGCGCTGCAAGGTATGCCATTACATAGTCGTACTCAGCCTGAGAAACATTTTCACCACGATCAGTCTTTGCTGGAGCCTTGTCAACATATTTTGCATATTCAGCAGGCATGTGCTCCTTTGTAGTGTTTTCCCAGTCTTGTACCTTGTAGTAGTTGCTATTTACAACAACGTCTGTGCCAGAACCACCTTGACCCGCAGTTGCTGGAGTAACCTTGAACACCCAATCATTGTAAACATTATCATCATCTCCATCCAAACCAAGATAAATGCTGCCACTTATATCAAACAATTTGTACTTGTTGGAAACAGTTGCACCATTCTTATCAAATGTTACATTTGTTAGTGGAGTATTGATAAACACGACATCATTCCAATAATATTGGTTTGAACTACTAACTAAAAGTCCATTTATAGTGAAATTTGTTAATCCTACAGGATTGCCTCCCACCCACTGAACATAAAAATCTGTTACATCAGTAGTTGTCTCTGTAGCAGATGTTATAGCTGATAAAGCAGCCTGCTTTTCTGAATCTGACAAGTCATTAGGAAAATTATAACCTTCTGGAGCATTCCATGAATAACAAACTGCTGCTGCACCTTCTCCTCTTGTTTCAGCTTTAGTAGTTAATGTACTAGCAAGTACATTTCCGTCAGAGTAGACAACGAAATCAGGTGTCTTTACGATTTGCATAGTAAAACCTTGTCGTCTGTAGAAATCTTCAAGAGTGTCGTCGCTTTTACATGCGAAGAACACATTAGCACAAAGAGTAGCAATAGCTAAACTCCACAATACATAGATTTTCTTCATAATAATTGATTTGTATAAGAAAAAATAATTTGATTGATATTCGTCATTTTTCGTTTTAGTGATTCTGCACTTCAATCTCACAAGTTGTTCATCAGATTCAACCGATTACATCAGCACTTTCAATCTTCTGCCTTTCAATTGGTTTGCAAAGTTACAACTTTTTTGGTTACCCAAACATAATTATTCTTTTTTTTTGCATTTCAGAGTCAAAATATATACAAAAAATGGCAGATTGCTAATACCATCTGCCATCTTTATATATAAATAAGGTAAAACCTTACTTACGTTACTTCTTGTAGATTACATTGAAGTCTGCTGGAGTAGTACCAGTGTGAGTTGTTTCAACTGTGTAAGCAGCAGGAGGAGTAACTGTGCAATCCCAAGCATTCTTATCACCTACGAATTTCTTGAATGTACCATCATCATTAGCTTCCCAGTACTTCGTATCGAGCAGATTACTTGTTTTAGTTTCAGAGATGATATTACGATTAGCATCACGAACAACATCCAACAGATAAGGTTTATTATCATCACCCATGTAAACATCGAGATCAACCTTCTGATAGTCATACAGCATTGCAAATGCATTTACATAATACTCTGGATGCTCTGTTGAGGTAAATTTGACTGTAGATCCATCAAACATCGGTTTGAGGTCGTCACGAGTTACAGGAATTGTTTCGGTTGGGCTATCTTCCTTAACGATTGCGCTATTGAAGTAGTTCCATACCTCGAAGGTAATACCATCTTGGTACTTGTAATTCAGATAGTCAAGAGCTGCTTGAGAAATACCCTCGGTAGTTACACGGATGCCACCTTCTTTATACTCTACCTTTACCTTTATTTCTTTGTTGACTGTCTTGGTTTCACCATCCTTTTTATATTCACCTTTTACAGTATAAATATAGGTGAAGCTACCACCTTTGTATGTTTCGGTCTTTCCAGGATTAGAATACTGGTAGTTTGGATCCAATCTGTGGCTATATACAATTGCCATATCGTCAACATCGCAATAGTAATCCTTTGCTACTGGGATGAATACCTCAACATCAGTCAGAGCACGAATGTGGATTGACAGTTTAGTTGCGATGTAATCGTCCTTCTCCTTCTTGTCGTTTACTGAGAGGTTGATCTCAACTTCGTCAGTAACAACCGAAGTAGTATTTTCTCCACCTTCATTTTCTCCTTCGTTTCCTCCTTCTTCATTTTCATTGTCGTCATCAGGAACAGTAATATCTGTACCATCAGCATGAGTGATCTTGATTACCCAGTCATCATAAACACCATCACCAGGATATACGAATGGGTTACCAAAATCATCAGTCTTTGACATACGATAGTCGAAGCAGAGATAACAACTCATCTTGCCTTCATACTCAATATAGTAGTACGTAAATGCATCATGATTCCAATTTGCTAAATCGCCGTACATTGCCTTATAACTAGGTTTAGTCAAAGGAATTTTGTCATAGAAGCATAACAGACGATGTCCCTGGTGTGAAGTATAAGGATGAGATTCGCCAGCAATATGAATATTATCAAAATACAGGTAATTCATCACATTTCCACCAATATAGGTCTCTGTGCGATATCCCGTATGATTCCAATTCGGAATTTGGAAATCATACTTAGTGTCACTTGAACCTACATTTTGTACGAAGTAATCCTTCTCAACGGTACATTTATCCTTTGCTTCCTCAGGATGTTCTTTAATATACTTCATCACATAAGCATATTCAGCTCCAGAAACCCCCTCTACACCACTTTTACCATCATTAGATTTCAAAGGTGCATTAGCAGCATATGGAGCATAAACGTCTGGTATTTCTTTATAACCTGTAGTATGCCAAATTCCATTAATCGATCCTCTATAATCATAAGCCTCAACTAAAAAGTAATCTACACCTTCCACAGGTTCAACAATATCACCTTCACCACGAGTTTCAGCACGAGTAGTAGTAGATAATGTGCTAGCAAGTACATTTCCGTCAGAGTACACAACGAAATCAGGTGTCTTTACGAGTTGCATCGTAAAACCCTGCCGTCTGTAGAAATCTTCGAGTGTGTCGTCGCTCTTACATGCGAAGAACACATTTGCAAAAAAAGTAGCAATAGCTAAACTCCATAAAACATAGATTTTCTTCATAAATTCAAAATGATATAAAAGTTAATAATTAGTGTTTTTTTTGATTCTTCAAATTTTGTTTTTAATGGTTCAGCACTTCATTCCTAACAAGTAGTTCATCAAGTTCATCAAACTCACAGATTCAATCGATGACACCAGCACTTTCAATCTTCTGTCTTTCTATTAGGTTGCAAAGGTAACACCTTATTATATTATAACCAAATGTTTTTGAACAAATTTATAGAAAAAATGTAAAATTGGCATATATCACCACGAATTTTGTCACCTTTTGAAACAAAAGGTCAAATTGTGTCACTTATTCTCTATCGATATAGTAGATGTTGTAGTTATCGGGCAATTGATAGTATTTCGTCTCAACATCATAAGGAACGTCAGCATTGTTCTCGTGTACTAATGGATATTGTTCGCCACTAAATTTGACGGTACAATCCCATTCGTTCTTATGTCTGAGCAGGAGATAATCTTTCGAAGGTGACCCATCGCTACGTGCTGGTCGTACCCAATACTTAGAATCGAGCAATTCGGTACATTCTTTATCTTTATAAGGTATTTGCATTCCTGTTTCTGAATCCACCTTGCTATACACGGTTTCCTGGCAATTGTTGACTCTTTTGAATTCATTCACATAGATATAGGGCCGCTCAGAGAAATCGATGGTAGCTCCACGATTGAAATTATCGCGCAAAGCATCGCGTGTTATCGTTGGCATGAAATAATTCCATATATCAATCTGAATACCCTCATTGAAGGCACGCTTCAGATAAGCAATCACATTATCGGTCACACCCGTGATGGTAACCTCAACACCTTCTGTTCCATTTTCAATACGCCCATAACCTACTTTTGCAACAACCGTGTCACTGCTAACAAGACAAGTCATCGATGCTTCACCATAGATAGTTTTCAGTTTTGAGATGTGATTTGATGGTTGAATCGATGAGACGTAAGACTTAGCCATCATGTCCAAAGCATGTCGATTGTTATATGTGAAATACTGAGCACTTAGCGGCAGAAATACAGCTACATCAGTAGGTGTACGGAAATAGAGAGACAGCAGAACAGCTCTGAAATCCGTTTCGTCCCAAGTTCGCAGGGCTTCGAACATATCGTTATCAGCAGCCACATAGAGCCTGGCAGAAACTTGATCCGTCACTTCCATTCGCTCACCATTAGAAAGAGTGATATGCTCTTTTTCAGCACGAGTTTCGAGAGTGTTTGTTGTGCTCGAAAGTACAAAGTCTGAACATTTGAATACAAAATCAGGAATGGCTACAACCCTCATTTTCTGATTGATATAGGCATCAGAATCATCTGTGTCATCACAAGCCAACAAACTGCCCGTCAACGCAACAACTGCAATAACGGCTATCGTATTTTGAAGAAGTGTCTTTGCATATCGCAACATCACTTTTGAGGATTTTAACAAATTCGCTTTCATAATTGCAACTCTTATTTAAAGAAGAGATGTAAGTTAATTATGATGCAAAGATACAATAATTTTTCCAAATAAATGAATATTTACGGCAGAAAACTACTGAAACGCAGCGAAATAGGTGTGTTTTTTGAGAGAATGCATTGAAAGTTAGGAATTATTTGTTATCTTTGCAGAAGAAATCAAACAATCTATCTATGCCAAAGAAGTTTTACCGTTCTACCCCGATTGATTACGCCGTGTGCCAATATGCAGATTGCCCTTTGGCTGCCAAATGTCTGCATCAGTTGACCTATCAGCCTTTGTTGGCAGAAGTAACGATTTTGAAATTATTGAATCCCAATAAATGTTCGAAAGACGAAACATGTGAGTTCTTTCGCGACTCAAAACCCGTGATGTATGCACGCGGATTCAAGCATTTTCAGCAACAGCTGTATCCTGAACAATATAAGCGTTTTTCTATCCGATTGATGGGCGAATTCGGGCGTACAGGCTTCTACGAACGGCGTAGAGGCGAAACTGCCCTTTCGCCAAAAGAACAGCAAATCGTACTCTCTGTGCTTCAGGAAGTTGGAGCGACTGGCGAATTCAAGTTCAGCTCGTACGAGGAGAATTACAATTGGTTTGATTAGCCTCTCAATGCAGGCATAGTACGTCAGCCAAAATACTCGAGTACGCCTTAAGGCGCACTCGAGTGCGCCCTAAGGCGAACTGCAGTGCGCCCTAGGGCGCACTAATCTCCGCACCTATCGTTTCGTATCGAAAGCTTGGAGAACAAATGCGAAATGCGCTTAAAGTGCGAAACAACCCCTATCTTGCTATACGAGGAGATGGTTTTCTGCTACCTTCGAACCATTATACCAATCGCTTGGTCGATTTTGCCGAAAATATTTTGTAGGGTCGGTCAGATGTTGTAACTTTGCACAGCTAATTATAGAATTTTAGCTGTTGAAGTGAAAAAAACACCATTTTTCTGTAGTGAATGATTGTTATTTGCGTCAAACGGACAAAAAGCTTTTAATGTTAAATAAAGAAATGAAAAAAATCATGATGTCGTTAGCATTGGTGCTGACCATGCTGACAAGTGCGAATGCACAACAATTGCAAATACCCAACCTGCCGCTCGACCCAGCAGTGAAGATGGGTACATTGGATAATGGGTTGACTTATTACATCCGCCACAACGAATGGCCTGAGCAGCGTGCCAACTTCTACATCGCTCAGAAGGTAGGTTCGATGCAGGAGGAGGACGACCAGCGAGGATTGGCTCACTTCCTTGAGCACATGTGTTTCAACGGAACCACTCACTTCCCAGGTAATGCCCTGAAAACTTACTTGGAAACTATTGGTGTGAAATTCGGTGAGAACCTGAACGCTTACACCAGCTTCGACGAAACAGTTTATAATATAGATAATGTGCCAGTTATCTCCAACCCTCAGTCGATCGACTCTTGTCTGCTGATTCTGCACGACTGGAGCCACGACCTGTTGCTCGAAGGCAAGGAAATCGACAAGGAGCGTGGTGTGATTGAAGAAGAGTGGCGTATGCGTAGCAGCGCCCAGCAGCGTATTCTCGAAAAGGCGCTACCGGTATTGTTCGAGGGCAGCAAATATGCTCATCGTATGCCAATCGGCACGATGGAAATCGTAAAGAACTTCCCTTATGAGACCATCCGCAAGTACTACAGAAAGTGGTATCGTCCTGATCTCCAGGCAATTGTAGTAGTGGGCGATGTGGATGTAGATGCTATCGAAGCAAAGATTAAGAGCATCTTCTCAGACATCAAACCAGCTCCAGCTGATGCAGCTAAGCGTGAGTATTTCACAGTAGCAGAAAACAAGGAGCCTATTTTCTCTGTTCACAGCGACAAGGAACAGCAGCGTTCACAGATGAACATCCTGTGGAAACACGAAGCCTTCCCTCGTGAGATGAAAAATACAGCACTGAACTATGCCCAAAACTATCTCATGGGTGCTATGGGAGGTATGCTTCGCACCCGTATAGCAGAACTGATGCAGAAGGAAAACCCACCGTTCCTAGGTGGAGGCATTTCGTTTAACGACGACTATCTGGTAACCAACGCAATGGCTTGTTCGGGTTTCTCAATCGCATTTGCTGACAATCAGCACAAGCGCGCCATCGAAGCGATGTATCGTGAAATGCTCAGAGCAGAACGATTCGGTTTCACTGTCAGCGAGTACGAGCGCTATCGTGAAGAGTACAAGGCAAGTATTGAAAATATGTACGAGCGTCGTGACAAAATCAGCAACAACTCTTATGTAAACGAATACATACGTCACTTCCTCGACAACGAGGCAGCTCCAGGTATCGAATGGGAACACACCAACCTCATTCAGATTGCTGATCAAGTGAGCGTTGAAGCTATCAATCAGGCACTTGAACAACTGGTTAACGACCGCAAAGGGGCAGCTCCTGTCATCTTCGGTATGTTCCCAGAAAAAGAAGGACTCACCCTGCCTACCAAAGACGAAGTGCTGGCCATCCTCAAGGCTGTCGAAGCAGAAGAAATCGAAGCCTACAAGGAAGAAGTGTCAGACGAACCAATCCTTGACGAAAGCAAGCTGAAAGGCAGCAAAATCAAGAAAACAGAAAAAGCTGCATTCGACTTCACAAAACTGACACTCGCAAACGGTATCGAAATCTTCGTACGCAAGACCGACTTCACACCAAACAACATCTCAATGTCAGCTCAAAGCTGGGGTGGAACCTCCCTGTATGGTGAAAAAGACTATCTCGACATCAGCAACGCATCAAGCATCAGCATGGGCGGTTGGGGCAACTTCTCTGCAATCGATATGAGCAAGAAACTCGCAGGAATCAAAGCCAGCGTAGGTCCTTCAATCGGCACACGCTCAGAAGGAATGAGTGGTAGCTGTGTGACCAAAGACTTCGAAACCATGCTGAAGCTCACTTATCTGGCCTTCACCTCTCCACGTAAAGACGAAGAAGTGTTCAAATCAACAATGGCTCGCTCAAAGGCACAAATTGAGAATGCAGAACTCAACCCACAGACAGCACTCTCAGATACCGTGCAGCATGTCATCTATAACAACCACTATATGGTTCGCCGCACAAAGCCAGCTGATATCGACAAACTCAACTACGACCACATGATTCAGCTCTACAAGGAACGCTTTGCTGATGCAAACGACTTCCAGTTCTACTTCATCGGCGACATCGATATCGAAGCAGCTAAACCTCTGTTCGAGAAGTATCTGGGTAGCCTTCCTACACTCAAATCGAAGGAGACATACAAGGTAGTCGACCTTAAGATGGCAACAGGTAAGAAAGAAAACATCTTCACCAAAGAGCAGGAAACTCCAAATGCAATCGTAATCGAACTCTACCACGCTCCAATGCAGGAAAACCTGAAGAATATCCTCGCAGTCGACATGCTGGAACAAAGCCTCCAGATGCTCTTCACAGAAACTGTTCGTGAAGACGAAGGAGGAGCATACGGAGTAGGTGTCAATGCAGGCATATCTGACTATCCAGAGAAACGTGCCCAGCTCGTCATTCAGCTCCCAACAGCACCAGAGAAGCGTGCCCGCATGATGGAAATCATCGATAAAGGACTTGCCGATATGGCTGCAAACGGTCCGAAAGCAGAAGACATGCAGAAGATCAAGGAATACATGCTTCGCAGTCATGACGAAAGCCTCAAGACAAACGGCTACTGGATGGGAGCAATCCAGAACCTGGTTCGTGAAAACAAGAACTATGTGGACGGCTATGTTGACGCAGTCAATAGCATCACAATCAAAGATGTACAGCAGGTAGCCAAGACCATTATCGAAAGCGGAAACCGCATCGTAGTCGGTATGACAAGCCCAGTGAAATAAACATCGAACAGATAACAACTTTCTTTATTATATAATAAGGTGTGGTGAGAAACTGCACCTTATTATTTATATAGCAGCACCAATAGGAATTTTTCTATAGCGTTTAGGAATTCCCCTATTTTTCCCAATCTTTTTATTTTTGCTTTAAACCTTTTAAACTCCCAACTATCAAAAGGATGCAAAGTTGAAATTCATTATTAACAATTCAAACATTAAAGCATTATGAAAAAATTAGTTATCGCACTCGTAGCAATGATGATTACTACATGCAGTTTTGCTCAGGCTCCTCAGGGCATGGGCGGTGGTATGAGACAGTTCAACCCAGAAGACATGGCTAAGCGTCAGGCAGACCGTATGAAGGAAACTTGTGGCCTCAACGATGAGCAGTACAAGAAAGTAACTGAATACTACGTAGAGCAGTCAAAGGCTCAGATGGAGCAGATGCAGAAGATGATGCAAGGTGGCCAAGGTGGTGGTCAGATGGACTTCCAGGCTATGCAGAAGCAGATGCAGGAGCGTCAGGAAGCTCAGAACAAGTTCTTGAAGGGTGTGCTCACAGAAGATCAGTTCAAGAAGTACGAGAAGGCTCAGGAAGAGCAGCGTCGTAACTTCCAGGGATTCGGTGGCGGTCAAGGCGGTCCTCAGGGACAGCGTCCACAAGGTCAGCGTCCACAGGGACAGCGTCCTCAGGGTGGTGGCTTCCCAGGCGGTGGCTTCCCAGGCGGCGGTCAGCAATAAACTCAATAAGTATATAAGGTTCTCAAAGACTTTGAGAGAGGTCAATGCAGTTAGCATTGACCTTTTTTATTCACTGATACCCTCGAACTTTAAAGAAGAGAAAGAAAATGATAGCATAAAGATAGAAAAAAAGCAAATTGTAAATAGTAAATGCTAAATAATTCGTATCTTTGCACTCAAAATGAAGCAAAGCTATATGGAACAGAATCTTTTGATATATAACACACTGACTCGGCAAAAAGAATTATTCCGCCCACTCAATGCACCACATGTAGGGATGTATGTATGCGGACCTACTGTATATGGTGATGCCCACCTAGGACATGCACGCCCAGCTATTACGTTCGACATCGTATTCCGCTACCTACAGCATCTTGGCTACAAAGTAAGATATGTGCGCAATATTACAGATGTAGGACATTTGGAGCATGATGCCGATGAAGGAGAGGATAAGATAGCGAAAAAAGCACGTTTGGAACAATTGGAACCAATGGAAGTGGCTCAGTATTACACTAACCGTTTCCATGATGCAATGGCTGCCTTGAACGTATTACCACCATCTATCGAACCACATGCTACTGGTCACATCATCGAACAGGAACAATTGGTACAGGAAATCCTCGATAACGGATTCGCATACGAATCGAACGGTTCTGTCTATTTCGATGTAGAAGCCTACAATAAAAAACATAAGTACGGAATCCTATCCGGACGTAATCTCGATGACATCATCAACAACTCACGCGAGTTGGCTGGTGTCGGCGAAAAGAAAAACCAAGCAGACTTTGCCTTGTGGAAAAAGGCATTACCCGAACATATCATGCGCTGGCCATCAAAGTGGAGCGACGGATTCCCTGGATGGCACTGCGAGTGCACAGCAATGGGACGTAAATATCTTGGAAACCATTTCGACATACATGGAGGCGGTATGGACCTCATCTTCCCACACCATGAATGCGAAATAGCACAGGCGGTTGCCAGCCAAGGTGACCAAATGGTACACTACTGGGTACACAACAACATGATTACCATCAATGGGCAAAAGATGGGAAAGAGTCTTGGGAATTTCATCACCTTGCAAGAATTCTTTGACGGCAGTCATAAGGATAAAGATGGTAACGAAATGCTGACACAGGCCTATGCACCTATGACAATTCGATTCTTCATCCTTCAAGCTCACTACCGCAGTACTGTTGACTTCAGCAACGATGCACTTATCTCGGCAGAGAAAGGCCTGGAACGATTGATGGATGCTCACAAAGCATTAAAATCTATCCAACCGACAAACGAAGGAACTGTAGATATGGCATTTGTTGATGACCTACGCCAAAAATGCTATGAAGCATTGAACGACGATTTCAACACCCCAATAGTTATCAGCAACCTTTTCGATGCCACACGTGTCATCAATCAGATTGTCGACAAGAAAGCCACTATTACAGCTGCCGTTTTGGAAGAACTTACCAAGGTATTCGAGTTGTTTACCTTCGATCTGTTAGGCTTGAAGTCATCCGTAAGCGGACAGAATGGAGGCGCTGCACGCGAAGAAGCATTTGGTAAAGTGGTGGATATGCTACTTGAGCAACGTATGAAGGCAAAAGCCAACAAGGACTGGGCTACTAGCGACATGATTCGTGACCAATTAGCAGCATTAGGCTTCGAGGTTAAAGATACGAAAGACGGATTCACTTGGAAACTGAACAAATAATCTCTATAGCACTAAAGAATAAGAACCTATTCCAAATGATATGAGCAAATTCCAAAGAATACTACAAAAATCACAGAAGATACTGATGTTCACATCCTTATTCTTCTTGGTCGTTTGCTTAGGTGCCTCGATTTGGGCCGCTAATGTCTTAAACGATAATTCTCTGTACTTATACTCAGCAGTTTTTGTACTAGCAATTATCTGGTTCAGTATCACCATCTATCGAAGTTATAAAAAATAAGTGATGCGAAAACAAAAATCCTCCCTTGAACGCTTAATTCAAGGGAGGATTTCTTTTTGGAAATTCACTATTCCAATAATTTCATTAAAGTATTATCATCAGGATGTTCCGAATAGTAAGCGATAAACTCCTTAGGCGTCATACCAAAGTAATCACGGAACGTATTACTAAAATGAGAGTGAGACGAGAAACCAACTCGATAGGCTACTTCAGACACATTCACATTATTGTTTATCAAAAGGTATGCTGCTTGTTTCAAACGATAAGAACGAATGAAGTTATTTGGCGATACACCATAGCGGTCTTTCATTTTCCTATTCAGATGAACTCGGCTGATTCCTACTATGTTTGCCAACTCGTTCACTCCAAATGAGGAATCATCAAGGTTCTTCTTCAAACTCTCATTGATACGTGCAAACAACTTATCATCAGCACTATCGATTGTTTTTTCTGTGTAGTCATAATCAACTTCTGTACGACGCATCTTACCCATCATTTTCTCACGTACCTTGATACCTTGAATAATTGCACTCTTCAGTTTCAACACATTGAATGGCTTACTGATGAAATGATCGACTTGCAGATTCAAACTATTTATCTCAGCCATATCACTATTCTCGCTAGTCAGCATGATGATAGGGATACTATCCGTCTCAGGATTGGACTTAATTCGTTTGCTTAACTCAATACCATTTCCGTCAGGCATCCGAATATCTGTCACAACAGCATCAGGGCGAGTCTTCAGAATCTCCTGCCAAGCTTCGTTACCACTATTAGCAGTAAACACGTTAAATGCATCGCTGATTTGCGTTTTTATGTAAAGGCACAAGTTCTTATCATCATCGACAACCAAGACCGTCTTCTTTGTTTTGTCAACATTGTCAGATTCTTCATCTGTTTCTTGCTCCATTTCTATATTTGCAAACAAATCATCCTTTGTTTGGAATTCAGAGTCTTCTTCGCCTCGGGGTGACAGTTCCTCTTCTGTTAGATGAATCTTATGTAATGGGAATCGCAAGACAAACTCAACACCGTCTGGTTCCATATTATGAACATTTATAGTACCGTGATGTAAGTTTACGAGTTCGTTTACAAGATTCAATCCGATACCTGAGCCTATCGTCTCATTAGTCACATTATTTGCTTGGAAGAACCGTTCAAAGACATGAGGAATATCCTCCTCTGAGATATACGAACCACTATTGTATATTCTAATCTCGAACCAATCTATTGCATCTTCCATAAGACTCTTAGTCCTTACGAGTATACGTCCGTTTTCGGGTGTATATTTAAAAGCATTTGACAGAATATTCGAAAGGATCTTCTCAAAATGTACCTTATCAACCCATAATGTCTCACTCGGATTGAGGTGGTCGATACGATAATCGATATTCTTGGCTTTCGCATATGATGAGAAAGAATCAAACACATCCTTCGAATAGTCGTTGAAATTCACTTCCGAGAAATGAAGATGGAATTGTCCATTATCAATTTTACGTATATCAGTTATCTGTTTTACGGTCGTAATCAAACGGTCACAATTCAATTTCATAACATTATACATTCCCAACAGACCTTGATCAGTGGTCGAAGCTATCAATTGGGAAAGTGGGGAGACAATCATCGTCAACGGAGAACGGAGTTCGTGAGCAATGCTGGTAAACATCCTTAATTTAGCTTCTTTCAGGTTTTCTTCCTGTCTGACTGCCAACAACAACTGTTGCTGACGTTTCCGCTCCGCATAGATTCTAAAGCCAAAATAGCCAAGAATAAAGAGTACAATGAAATAGGTTAACCATGCAGCGACAGTATTGTACCATGGTTGATGGATATTGATTAGCAATGTCTTTTCTATAGCAGATTGTTCGTTGTTCTCCAAATAAGCTTTAAGATGAAGCTTATATGAACCTGGCGGCAGGTTTGGATAATTAGCCTCCAGGTCAGCACTTGCAAGATGCCATTCTTGGTCATACCCTTCAAGATAATATTGGAAGCGCACTTGATTTGGAGTTGCAAACTCAGGAACACCAAACGATACTGCAACAGAGTTTTGATCGTGCGACAAAGATAGTTCCGACAGAGCAATTACATTGGCATTCATCGCATTCTGATGCTTAAATGGTATATAGCGGATAGGCGCTCCATTAATCCTCACAGACGTAAAGCTAATATCATGAATCAATTTCTTCGGCACTCTCATCAATGTCGCATTAAACTTGATGATTCCATTATCACCACCAAATACAATATCATGCGAAGGGGTCATAACGTGAGCATTACGATGGAACTCTCCAATATAGTATCCGTCAAACGATGAATAGCTATAGGACTTCATCGATTGCTTGTCAATACGCATGACCGATTTTGATGTTGTCAGCCAAATATCTTTGTCAGCAACTTCAATTGATTTAACATTCTCTTCAGGGAGAATCTCAAACGACTCGCCATTCTGTATATTATAAGAGATAAGCCCCTGATTCGTTCCTACCAATAGGGTTTTGTTCATGATGGCAATACACTGAGGCATCAGGATACTCGATTTAGGGAATTTCACTTCCTCACCTTTCTTGGTTTCGATGTTATAAGAGAAAATACCTTGTGCAGTTCCTATCCAAAGTGTACCAAAGTCATCACAACATAGCGAATAAATCCACCCATTGAACGACATCGTAGAAAATAGGTTGGTAACCGTTTTGTTAATCAAATCAACAACAAAGACTCCCTGTCCATTCGTACCGACAAACAACAAGTCTTTTTGTGGATAGTATTTTAACATCATTACAAAACTGGTTGATAGGAACTTTAGCCAATCTGGCGTCACAAACTGGTTTCCTTGTAGGTATTGTAAACCTCCACCATACGAACCTACCCAAACCGTATTTCGCTTATCGATAGCAATCGTTTGAACTAAAGAAGATGCTAATCCATTAGAATAGGGTGTAGTGGTTTGGTTTCTTCCTTTAATTTCAAGTTTGAACACTCCACAGCCGTCTGTTCCTACCCAAAATGCATGGTTGTCGTATGCAATAGATGTCACACTTGTTGCATTTAGTTTGTTGTCGTTTGGAGAGAATGCATAATAGCCAATCTCGTTTCTATTTCTTGGTACGACAAACACTCCTTTCTGCGCAAACCCAATAATCAGATTACCCTCTTTGTCAGCCGCAAAGGATCTAACTTTGGCAAACTCGATATTCATGCTTGGATCATTATAGTGGAATGACGACAACGTTTCCTCTGAAGTCATTTGCCACAATCCATGATTATCTGTTCCTACGAGTATTTTATTGTTCTGATCTTCAAACAAGGTGGTTATCGGCATCGGGTTGGTGAGCGCATTTGGTGTCGCTCTCAAGATTTTCTGCTGATTATCATATACCAAAATACCATGTCCCGTACCGAAATAAATATTCTTGTTTTTATGGCTTTGGATTATAGAGGTGACATTATTAGTCATAAGAATACGATCCACATCAGGAGTGGTTTGATATGTTTGCAAAGTCATCGATTTCAGGTCAATCTTGAATACTTGTCGAAAAACCACACACCCCCAAAGATTACCATCTGAGTCAATATATATCTGTGAACAGAAAGGGAATGGGGCAATTTTTCGTAGTTTCCTCGTGATGACAGTATCTACTTCCTGTGTCTCTGTGTTAAAGACAAACAAGCCATTACCTTCAGTCGAAATCAATTTCATATCAGGTTCTATATAATCAATGATATGATTCACAGAATAACCCATTACAGAATCCTCATCCACACTCAGTATCTTATGCTCGAGGGTGCAATTTCTTCCGTTCAACAAATACAGACCATTACTCGTTGCTAACCAATACTGGTCGTCTCGAAATTCTACAACCTTTTTATAAGCATTAATAGCACTATGATTAGGGAATAGTTTTGTAACATCATAAAAATGGGTACCATCGAACACGTTTATTTCTGAAACACAGGAAATCCATGCCAGTCCTTTTGAGTCAATATCTACAGAATACATGTCGCTGGAGGTCAAACCTGATTGTGTTGTGTAAAGTCTAGAAACTTGCGCAAATGTAACATTGCAGATTGGTAACATCAAACATAATACAGCAAATTTATGAATGATTATTGAAAAGTATTTCATACAATTCTTTGATTAGTCTTCTTTAAATAGTAATGCACTGCAAAGTTAATACATTTTCAGTATTTCAAAAAGTAAATAAGCAAATTCTTCTATAAAAATTGTAAAAAATGTAACAAATAACGCAATTTGACAATAACTAATGGCATTATATTGTTTAAAATGCAAAAAACTCTTTCAAATTTGAAACATTGGTTTGGCGCTATAAATTAAAATTTATACCTTTGTACTTGGAATCCAAAATATATGACATTTTCAAATTTATATAACACCAATTTATTAATTTTTAATCAAAACAATTTTACGAATGAAAAAAATTCTACTTTGTGCAGCATTTACAATTATAAGTTTTGCTGTATTTGCTCAAGATGTTCCAGACGCTTCTCAATGGAAGGTTGGTGACGATGTTTCAGAAGCAGTAGGCTTTGGAAACTTGAGTTTCGAAAACGATCCTATGGATTATTGGAAAGTTAACTGTACGAAAGGCAATCCAAATCAAACTGGTGGATTGTTTGAAATCTACGATGGATCGGGTGATGTGTTCCAATACCTTTATTTACCTGCAGGTATGTATGAGTTAAACTGTCAAGGTTACTATCGTTTTGGTACTTCTTGGGATGCGGACCCAAATTCTTACAACGATGGCACATGGAAGAACTTGTCTTTGCTCTATGCAACAGCAGGAACCTATGACATCACAAGCGAAGAATTCACTGAATCAGGTACTACATTCTCTAATCCCTTGATGCCTCGTTTGTTCGAAGGCGTAATGGAGCAGTTGTATGTTGGTCCAAAGGAAGGCGAAGATGGTTATCCTGGTTGGGATATGTCTGATGGAACATATTTGGATGGTCGTTGGGGACCTTGTTCTATTCCAGGTTCACTTGTTTGGTTTGCTTCAGACAAGTATCTTCCATTCGAAAGCGATGAAGATGAAACAGTATATAACAAAGTTACATTCTTTGTAACTGAAGCTTCCTGGGTCAAGGTTGGTGTTCAAAAGAATGAAACAAAAGATGCTGACTCTTTCATGGCTACCAACTTCCACCTTATTTATAAAGGTACAGCAGATGATGCAGCCAAGATTGCATTAGCATACAAATCACTTGAAATAGCACAGAAGAAGGCAGAAACGCTTGCTGACGAAATTATGGTTGATTATCAAGCTCTCGGCGCTATGCTTCTCGATGCTATTATGGAGCTTGATTACGATGACACTACTGTTGAAGGTATTGAAGCTGCAACTATTGCTTTCAATGAATTATTCACCAATTACACTCAATACTATCAAGAAGCAAAGCAACTTACGACAGCTATCGCCGCAATGGAAGAGTTGGCCGCAGCAACTGACTATGAAGGCAAGGAAGCTTTCCTTAAGGCTATCGATGATGCTACAACTGTTGCTACAGCAACCGATTTTGACGCAGCAAGTAGCCCTGAAGCATATAAAGAAGCATATAACGCCTTGACAGAAGCAAGAGGTGCTTATGTTTTGACTCGTCCTGCTATTGATGGTGTTTACAACTATTCTGACCTTATCAATCAACCATTCTTCTGCAACAATGAATTCAATCCAACATGGGATGAGGATTTGCAGCAGTATATCTTCAGCGATGAGATTGAAAGCAGTTGGTGTACTGTTACGGAAACTGGTTATAACGACTTGGTGAACGAACATGCTGACTGGATTCCTATCTCTAGCAACGTAACTATCGCTTCAAGTGGTAATGATGAAGGTCGCTGGGTCATCAACTCAACTACTTGGCACGGGGGTGTTCCTGCTTCTGTAACTCTTCAGCACGGATATCCTGCTGTTGGTGGTTGGACCGCTGAGCCTACAGGCAATCCAGAACTTCTCCATCAGACAATAGTTAATCTGCCTAATGGTTACTATAGCATGAGTGCTCTTATGTGTAATGTACAGGCAATTTCTGATCTTCAGTATGTTTATATCGAAGGAACTGGTGGGGTACAGGAAAAAGCTAACCTAACCATGGGTGCCCAAGGATGGTGGGGCGGCTGGAGCCGTAACTCAATCTGGGAGAAACTTGAGACAGGTATGGTTGAAGTTACCGATGGTAAGGTTACAATCGGTTCAAGCTCTGACTCATTCTATGGTGTTACAGGTTTCCAACTCTATTACTATGGTGAAAAGCCAGACTTCACAGCTATGATTCGTAAAAAACTTGAAGCCGTTTCTGAGGAAATGGAAAACCTTACATTCCCTGGTGACTTTACTTATGTTGAAGAACTGATGAAGACGATACCAGCTACAATCACTGGTTTCGAGGCATACGAGGCAGCAAATAAGACAATCGCAGAGATTTCTGAATACACAGCTACTGCATTTAATTATCTGAATAACTGGAATCTGGGCGACCGAATTGCAAATGCTCAAGTTAACTATGAACCAGATGCACCTGAATACAAGATTCTCGACAAGATGTTCGACTATTTCATGACTATCGGAACAAATGCAACTGATACTTATAAGACTGCTCAGGAGGCATCTGCACTTTATGACCAGTTAGAGGCTTATTTCACTTATCGTACTAAGGTTGCTGAATATGCTTCTTACTATCCTGCAATCAATGATATCATCGCTGATCAGAACACAGGATTGATGGCTGGTATCACTTCAGAGAAGCTTGACAATTACACCAAGTCTCTCGAGGATGCAGAAGCTATTGGTGCTGCTGCAGATATCGCTAAGATACTTGAACCTCTTGATTTGGACAAAGCTACTCCAGAGAACCCTGTTGACATCACACTGATTGTTAAAAATCCTACATACGATGAAGGTAGTACAGGTTGGGAAGGAGCTATTACAGTAGATAATCGTCTCCACAATGCAGAGCGATTTAATACAAAGTTCGATGTTAGTCAAACCATTAAATCTCTTCCTGCAGGATGCTACCTTGTAAAGGTTCAGGCATACTATCGTGACGGTGGTAGCGCAGGTGATGCAAACTCAGGCGTTTACTACAATTGGAACGTAGCTGCCAACAAGAACATGGAATATTGGGATAACAAGAATGTTGAACTATATGCTCGCACAAATGAAGCTGAGCGCGTTGAATATGTTCAGTCACTTGCAAGTGTTCAATATACAGAACCTGGTACTTACAGAATCTTCAATACAACTGACGATTCAAATATCGAACAGGTTGTCGATGAACATGGAAATCCTGTCTATGATGACGAAGGTAAGGAGGTATGGACAGATCCAGATACTCTTTGGTACACTTACGACGATGCAGAAGTCTCTTGGACATTAGACCAGCGCGTTTATATTATCGAAGAGGGTGATACTATTGCAACTTACTACTATCCAAACTCTATGGAAGGTGCAAATGCCCGCTTCAACAAGACTCCTGAGGCATATCAGAACGAAGTTGTCATTATGGTTGAAGAAGGTAATAATCTCACATTCGGTATCCGCAAGTCAACAGAAATCGACAACGACTGGTGTATGTTCGACAATTGGAAACTCTTCTATCTCGGCAAGGACACACCTGAGGCTATCAATGAAATTGCAGGCGAAAAGAATGCTGTCAAGGCTATCTTCAACCTTGCTGGCCAACAGATGAACGGTCTCCAGAAGGGTCTCAACATTGTTGATGGAAAGAAAGTGTTTGTGAAGTAATTTGTTTCTGACCTATAGGTCTAGGACTCATGAGACCTATAAGTCCTATAACTACTACATCAAGGTGCTCAGGCAGGCAATGTCTGGGCACTTGTTTTTTTCACATATAATGTGGCCATTATGGAATGCGCACTTATGTTACAATCCATTAACGTTGCTATATATGCTTAAGAAAAGGGTCCCTCTTATATATAAAATAAGGTGTAAGAATCGTTTTTCTGCAAAAAAATGATAAATGATAAATGGTAAATGGTAATTATTTCGTAACTTTGCCCTGCTAAATATGTTTTATGGCACAAAATGATGTTGATTTAAAGATAGATGTCGAAGCTATCGTCAAGAGCAAGGCGGGGAGTAAATACAAGTATTTCCCACGATTTATTGTTAATTGGCTCAAAAAAATCCTTCATCAGGATGAAGTGAACCGCTATCTTATGGGGCGTGCCAAAGGAAAGTTTGGACAGGATTTCCTTGATGAATGTGTGGCATATCTCGAAATGAATCTCGATGTCAGAGGGCTAGAGAAACTACCTTCGAACGAAGGCAATCGATACTACACCATCGTTTCTAACCATCCGCTGGGAGGTGAAGATGGTGTGGCCTTAGGCAGCATCTTGTGCCACAAATACGATAGCAAGATCAAGTATCTGGTCAACGATGTACTGATGAATCTGGAAGGATTAGCTCCGCTATGTATTCCCATCAACAAGACGGGTAACCAAAGCCGCAACTTCCCCAAGATGGTCGATTTGGCGTTCCAATCTGAGAACAATGTGCTGATGTTCCCTGCTGGGCTTTGTTCGCGCAAGCAAAACGGAATCATTAGGGATTTGGATTGGAAGAAAACATTTATTAGCAAGAGTATCGAATACCAACGAGACGTGATTCCTGTGCATTTCTCAGGACAGAATTCAGAGCGGTTCTATCGCATTGCCAACATCTGCAAAGCATTGCATATAAAAGTGAATATCGCTATGTTGTTTCTCGTTGACGAGATGTATAAGAATGTAGGAAAATCATTTACCGTTACCTTTGGCGAACCAATTCCTTGGCAGACGTTCGACAAGTCGAAGTCGCATGCCGAGTGGGCACAATGGGTAAAGGATAAAGTATACGAATTAGATAAATGAAAGAAATAATTGATCCCATCAGCCGAGAGGTACTAAAATCGGAACTCACGGAAGACAAGCGTTTGCGATTCACCAATCGCAGCAATAACGAAATCTATATTGTCACTTGGCAGAATGCGCCCAATGTCGTGAAAGAGATTGGACGACTACGCGAGATTGCCTTTCGTGCGGCAGGAGGGGGAACAGGTAAGGATATGGATCTCGATGAGTTGGATGTATGCGACAACCCATACAAGCAACTGATTGTTTGGAATCCAGAAGAAGAGGAAATCATTGGCGGCTATCGCTATCTGTTGGGCACAGAAGTGGAATTCGATGAAAAGGGACAACCTATTTTGGCTACCTCACACATGTTCCATTTTTCCGACACATTCATCCACGAATACCTTCCCTATACGGTAGAGTTGGGTCGTTCATTTGTGACATTAGAGTATCAAGCAACTCGCAGAGACACGAAAGCGCTGTTTGCCCTCGATAACCTGTGGGACGGTCTCGGAGCCTTGTCGGTTATCATGCCAAACTGCAAGTATTTCTTTGGAAAGATGACCATGTATCCATCCTACAACCGTCGATGCAGAGACATGATTCTCTATTTCCTTAACAAGCATTTCCCCGACAAGGACAACCTGATTGTGCCGATGAAACCGTTAAAAATCGAACACGACCCAAAGGAATTTGAACAGCTGTTCTGCCACGATGACTTCAAGGACGATTATGTCATCCTGAATCGTGAAATACGCAATAACGGGCTCGACATACCCCCATTGGTAAATGCTTACATGAGCCTGTCGCCAACGATGAAGATGTTTGGTACAGCTATCAATGACGGGTTCGGCGATGTGGAGGAAACAGGCATCTTGATTGCTATCGACGAAATCATCGAGAGCAAGCGTATCCGCTATATCGACAATTTCGCAAAGGAACATCCCGAACTGGTCAATCAATCGCTCAAGGTGCTCTCTCACATTACCTCTGGAGTCAATAAAGTAAAGAAAAGAACAAAATAAGACGGCTAAGCAAAAAAGAAGGAAAACAAAAAAATTAGAAAAAAATGCAATTTTTTTTGCATATTGTTTAAACCTTTTTCATTTTAGTCAGTCATAGCTTTAAAGTAGTAAATAGGTGTTTATCATTTTTTAGAGGACAATGGCACGAGAGTGTAATTATCCTCTTTTTTTGTCTAAATAAATCAGTAGTTAATCATTAAAAATTAAATGATATGATGGATTGGAATCAACTTATCTCAAACAAACGACTGGGGCAGGAAGACCTTCATTACCAGAAGAAAGACGACCGTACGGAATTTCATCGCGACTACGACCGCCTGATATTCTCCTCACCCTTCCGCCGTCTTCAGAACAAGACACAGGTGTTTCCGCTTCCAGGCAGCATCTTCGTACACAACCGCCTGACTCATAGTTTGGAAGTAGCAAGTGTGGGACGTTCGTTGGGCGATGATGTCGCACGCCGATTGTCCGAAAAACACCCCGAACTGAAGGACTCTCACCTCTCTGAATGCGGATCTATCGTCAGCGCTGCCTGTCTTGCCCACGATATGGGTAACCCTCCGTTTGGGCATTCTGGCGAGCGAGCCATCGCTGCCTACTTCACAGAAGGGGCTGGTCAGAAATATCGTGAGTTGGTGACTCCAGAACAATGGAAAGACCTTGTTCTCTATGAAGGAAATGCGAATGCTTTCCGCTTGCTCACCCATCAGTTCAAAGGACGTCGTCCAGGTGGATTCGTCATGACCTATTCCACCCTAGCATCCATCGTGAAATACCCCTATCCAGCCATTTATGCTGGCGAAAAGCAGAAATTCGGCTTCTTCCAAAGCGAGATAGATACCTATCGCAAGATAGCCAATGAATTGGGAATCCTCCAAACGAACGATAACGACTCACAACCCCGATTCGCACGCTATCCGCTAGTTTATCTGGTAGAAGCAGCGGATGATATCTGCTACGAAATCATGGACATAGAAGACGCACACAAACTCAAGATACTCACCACAAAGGAAACCCAAGAACTGCTGATCAACTATTTCGATGAAGAGCGGCAGAAGAGCATCAAAAGCGTATTAGAAAAAGTGACAGATGTCAACGAACAGATTGTTTACCTGCGCTCATGCTGCATAGGAGCCTTAGAAGCAGCATGTGTTGATGTGTTCATCAAGAACGAAGAAGCCATCCTCAACGGTACCTTCGACGGTTCGCTTGTCAAGCATATCGAAGGACGTATCGGCGATGCTTACAAGGCGTGTGAAAAAACCTCCTACGACCACATCTACCGTAGTAAGGACGTGGTTGACATCGAGTTGGCTGGTTACAAAATCATCAGCACCCTTATCGACCTTTTTACCACAGCAGCTATGACGCCTGACGGAGCCTACTCCAAGCTGTTGCTCGAACGAGTATCGAAACAATACGAAGTCATCGATGAAGGCGAAAACAATGTCTATCGCCGCATCATGGCTGTACTCGACTACATCTCAGGCATGACTGATGTTTACGCTCTCGATCTTTTCAGGAAAATCAACGGAGAGAGTATCCCAATTATCTGATGAGAACGGATAAAAACACGATGAAATGGGGAAAAACACAATAAAAACTGCAAAATACGATGAAACGGAAAAAAAACGATGAATACGTTAAAAAACAAAGAAAAACGGGCATATTTCTCAGTTTTTCTCCAAACGCACGTATTAGATATATAGGTGCTGAGAATAGTGCGCCCTAGGGCGCACTGCAGTTCGCCTTAGGGCGCACTCGAGTGCGCCTTAAGGCGTACTATTTCAAGTGGCTAATGACGATAGAATGATTGCTTCGACCTGAAGGTTGGAGCATTTTTTGACTTTTTATCCCAAACTTTCCACCCCCTCAAGAAGCTGAAAAGGGCACAAAACATAGGCCACAAGCTATTATAAGTTGGTTTTTTGTAATTTGAAACTTTCCACCCCTTTTGCTTGTTCGGAACAGAAAAAACTTGTAACTTTGCAGCCGAAAATAATAATTATTTGCAAATTTATGAGAACATTTGGTATTTCAGTGGTAATGATGTGTTGCTCTGTTTCGTTTGCACAAGGTCCTACAAATTATGACTATCCAAGCGAATTGGCAATCCCCATTCACGAGTGGCTTGTACCTTGTGAAGATGTGTGTAAAGTACAAAAAGAAGGAAAGCTCGACTTCAGGACGGAGAAATTTCGCCTTTTAGTTCCAGAAACTGCGAGCTTCGGATTTGTGTATGATCCATCGATGTTTCGAGAGTGTGCTTTGGTGTATGATTCTGTAGCTCATTCACTTGTCTATAGCATGCCTGGAACTGAAAAAAAGTACGATTCCATCGAGATGCACTATCTTAGCGCCAAAAGACGAGATATTGAGAAGAAGCCAATTATTCATGGGAACGATACTATCAAAGTCGTCGAAAGTGTATTTTTGGATGTTCCTATCAATTATAAGGAACCAGAAGTAAGCAGGTTTTCTGTCCCAATCTCTGATGCTGCAGCAAAGAGTTTGCGACAGTTATGGGACGGAGCCGTGAAAACAGCTAAGATACCTGAGGAACCTTGGATCAGGTTCAACGATGAGAGTTGGGATTTGAATTATTATATGCCACCAATGGTGTTGGATGGAGAGACGTATGACATTTTCATAGGCAAGAGATGTGCGAAACAATGGGCGCCTCAGGTTACAGGAAAGGTTCAGATGCTGCTGATGTTCTTAGACCAACTAGGCGAAGCCGTGCATCAGGAAAACAAGGCAAGGGTGGATTCACTGGTAATGGTTTCAGAGTTTTTCGCACCATTGTTCAAATCAAATAGTTACAATCCCGAGGGACCTCATTATGCACGAGATAAGCAGATAACACCCAAGACCCATCTCAGCCAATTGGACGAAACGCAACGAAACAACTATCTCAGAAACAAGGCGCTTGAGGTAGTGAAAATGTTTTCGAATGAATCAAGATCTAAGACAAGTGTAGAAATCACTGGAATACAGACACTTAACCCAAACTACTCTTTATCGCCAGAAATGCGAGCATGTTACGGCAGACAGTTCTATGAGGTTATCATTCGTTATGACGAAGAACTACATGTTGATGTGAAATGGCCGTATAAGGCAAAAGTTGCGATATGGGAAAGCGACGGAGAGCCAATGGGTGTGGTATTCGGCAACAAATGGGGTCATCATTTCTTCGCAAATCCGTATCGTGAATGGGTAAGTCACGAACCAACACAACTAATGAGTATTCCACGTTGATGGAAAACGCCCAATAATCATCATTAACAAAAAATGAGGAATAATCGCATTTGTTCTGTAAAAAATACAAAAAGTATGAATAGTTCTATACATAAGATGTTACAGCATTTGATTGCTTGCCTGTTTGTTTCCTTCATCACAATAAGTGCGCAAGCTACAGGTCAGGAAGGTGATATCATCACCATCGAAGGCACAGAATGGAACCTGATGGGAAAACCCATCGATTACGATTCCGTACTTTATCATCGACTGTTGGATATTTTGCCCAAAGACAGATCATATTCAACAGCCAACTGGGATGGCTACAAAGCCTATTGGAGCATCCGAAACGACTACCTATGTCTTGACCGCATCGAGGTAGAATTTTATAATGCAGAAACGCGAGAGAGACGGACAGCCAATATCCCAGAGGCTGATTTGCAACGAGTGTTTGGCAAGTATTCGAAGCCACAAGGCATCGTAGCTTCGTGGTTCAATAGGGACATTAGGGCCACTAGGGGCAAACTGCTATACTATGTTCACGACGATTACTTCCGCAACTTGGAGTATGAACAAATCCTGACTATCAAGCAAGGGAAAATCACTCGTCGACAATCCTATCACAATAAGGTTGTCATAGAGGAAGGTTTTGACTTTAATATGGTTAAAGGACAGGAGGATATCCATCGACTCTTCCCTCTCCATACGCAATATTATCCCGAGTTGGCTGGCAGTAGGCGAATCGTTATTACCATCTCAAAGGTGAAATTGGACGCGAAAGGCAACCTTGTGGATTGTAGCGTATCTGTATCAGGCAAGGATGGCAAAATAGAAGGTTTGGCTCAAGAGGTGAAAACGCTTCTGAAACAAACCCACCCTTGGAAGACACTCTATATCAACGGCGAATATGTATCAACCCGCTACCACGAAAGTATTAAGTTTCCTTACAATCTGAAAGAGAAGAGCGTCAATTCTGCCAAATAATGTATCACAAAGTTTCGAACACTATCAATCTCCAAAAGGAGATTAATAAACCTCAATAATTAGCACCAAACCATTGCAAAAACGCAGATAATAGCATTATTTCTGCATGAAAATGCGGAAAAGTGGGATTTGTGACTTGCAAACTCAGGAAAAAGCATTATTTTTGCAAGTTAAGAATAATGTTTACCCTCGGTTTGTGGGTGAAGATCATAAAAACTATGTCAGAAGAGAATAACGAATTCACGCTATTATCGAAAATAGAATATCCGGAGGACTTAAGAAAGCTGAGACTCGGACAGTTGCCTCAGTTGTGCAAGGAACTCCGTACAGACATCATTGAAGAGTTGTCGGTCAATCCAGGACACTTAGCTTCAAGTTTGGGAGTGGTTGAAATCACTGTGGCGTTGCATTATGTGTTTGACACACCTAACGACCGCATCGTGTGGGATGTAGGGCATCAGGCTTATGCACACAAGATTTTGAAAAAAAGAAAAAAACGTTTTGGTACCAATCGTAAGTTTCACGGATTGAAACCGTTCCCCTTCCCAACAGAAAGCGAATATGACACCTTCTGTTGCGGACACGCTTCAAATTCAATTTCTGCAGCATTAGGTATGGCTGTAGCTGCTCGCCAGCAAGGCATCGACAGGAAAATCGTAGCCGTAATCGGCGACGGAGCAATGAGTGGAGGTTTAGCTTTTGAAGGCCTCAACAACGTGTCAAGCACACCCAACGACATGCTCATCATCCTCAACGACAACAACATGTCGATTGACCAAAGTGTGGGCGGAATGCGCGAATACCTGCTCGACCTCACCACCAACAGCACCTACAACTCGTTGCGCTACAAGGCTTCGCTAAAACTCTATGAACTGGGAATCCTTAACGACAAGCGCAAGAAAGGACTGATAAGGTTCAACAACAGTATGAAATCATTGCTGACCAGTCAGCAGAACATCTTCGAAGGACTCGACATCCGATATTTTGGTCCTGCCAACGGGCATAAGGTGACAGAACTAGTTAAGATTCTGCGTGCCATCAAGGACATGAAAGGGCCAAAGATACTACACCTTCACACCATCAAAGGAAAAGGATATGCTCCAGCAGAACAAAACGCAACAGTGTGGCATGCACCAGGCAAGTTCGACTATGAATCAGGTGAGCGTATCGAAACCAATTCGAACGTGCCTCAACCTCCTAAGTTCCAAGATGTATTCGGCAACACTTTGCTCGAACTGGCACAGAAGAACGATAAAATTGTAGGTGTGACACCAGCTATGCCAACAGGATGCTCGATGAACATCATGATGAAAGCAATGCCAAACCGAACCTTCGACGTAGGTATCGCAGAGGGACATGCGGTTACTTTCTCAGGCGGAATGGCCAAAGACGGATTAATGCCTTTCTGCAACATCTACTCGTCGTTCATGCAACGCGCTTACGACAACATCATTCACGATGCAGCCATCATGAACCTGAATATGGTGTTGTGTCTGGATCGAGCCGGAATCGTTGGAGAAGACGGACCAACCCATCATGGAGCATTCGATATGGCCTTTCTGCGTCCGATTCCTAACCTCACCATCGCTTCACCTTTCGATGAACACGAGTTGAGAAAGCTGATGTACACAGCTCAATTGCCCAACAAAGGCACGTTTGTCATACGCTATCCACGCGGAAAAGGGTCGCAGATTGACTGGAAATGTCCCTTCGAGGAAATCCCTATCGGCAAAGGTCGGAAACTGAAAGACGGTACCGACTTAGCCATCCTAACCATCGGACCTATTGGAACAGAAGCAAGTAATGCCATACTCATGGCAGAAATGAATGCAGCCAACGCAGGCAGGAAACTGAGTGTGGCACACTATGATATGCGCTTCCTGAAACCACTCGACACAGCCATCCTCGACGAGGTATGCGAGAAGTTCAATCGCATCATCACTGTAGAAGACGGAATTCTGAACGGTGGATTCGGTAGTGCGGTACTCGAATATATCAACGACCACAATCGTGATGTGAAAGTAGAACGCATGGGCATTCCTGACAAATTTGTGGAACACGGATCTGTAAAAGAACTCAGAAAACTCATCCACCTGGATGCAGATGCAATATGTAAACAGATAGAACAATGAAGATAGTTATCGCAGGAGCTGGTGCTGTAGGTACCCACCTGGCACAGATGCTCTCCAAAGAAAACTTGGACATCGTCCTGATAGACGAACAAGAAGACCGTCTTGCCAAGCTCAACAACGACCTTGACATCATGACGCTATGTTGTTCGCCTACCTCTATCAAAGGACTGCAACAGTCGGGTATCGAAAATGCCAACCTGTTTATCGCAGTCACTCCTAACGAGAGTGAAAATCTCCTGTGCTGTATACTTGCTAAACAACTGGGTGCCCAACGAACAGTTGCTCGTATAGATAATTATGAGTATCTGTCAGAAGAAAACAAGCAGCTATTTGAGAACGCAGGCATCAGCTCGCTCATCTATCCAGAGTATCTTGCAAGCAAAGAACTGGCAGCATCCATCGGCTACAGCTGGGTAAGACAGCTATGGGAGTTCGATGGCGACCTGATTCTGCTGAGTGTTAAGATGCATGCCATCAATCCACTCGATAAACAACAGAAAACAAATGCCAAGAACCAACTGATAGGCCGTACTCTGAAAGAAATCGGTATGGACGGGCACAGGTTTCATGTAGTAGCCATCAAGCGTAGAGACGAAACCATCATACCAAGCGGTGATGAGAAAATCCAATCGCGCGACCTCGTATTCTTCATGACCACCCGTGACCAGATTAACAACATACGCCACCTGACAGGAAAGGATAATTATCCACAAGTGAAACATGTGATGATTATCGGTGGAGGAAAGTTAGCTGTGAGAACGGATGGAGCCATCCCCGACAACTACTCAGTAAAGATTATCGAGAAAGATGCTGCACGATGTGAGGAATTGGGAAAAATCACGAAACATCGCACAATGATTCTAAACGGAGACGGTTATGATCTCGACCTCTTACAGGACGAAGGCTACAACCACATCGAAGCCTTTGCTGCCCTTACGAACAACGATGAGAAAAACATTTTGGCTTGTATGGCAGCTCGTAGAAACGGTATCTGCAACACGTATGCCCAAGTGGAGAATCTGGCCTTCCTCGATATGGTGGAATCACTTGACGTAGGTACCGTCATCAACAAAAAGATGGTTGCAGCAAGCCACATTTACCAAATGCTGCTGAAAGCCGATGTAAACAATGTAAAGATGCTTACTGTGGCTGATGCAGACGTTGCTGAATTTATTGTAAAAGAAGGCTCAAAGGTAACCAAGAAGCCAATCATGAATATCGGTATTCCAAACAATGTGAACATCGGAGGCATGATACGTAATGGTCGAGGCGAATTGGTTTCTGGTAAGACTCAATTACAGGCAGGCGACAGAGTCGTTGTGTTCTGCGGAAGTTTGGCACTAAAAAAGTTAGAAAAATACTTTTCGTAACGCATGATTAACTGGCGACAAATATTCAAAGTGCTTGGCATGCTCCTCTTCATCGAAGCAGGCCTCTTGATGATTACGATGATTGTTGCATTGATTTATCAAGAAAACATTATGCCATACGTGTGGACACTCGTTATCACACTCGTATTAGGCATATTAGGAAGAGGAATCGGCTGGGGAGCAGGAAAGAATATGGGACGAAGAGACGGTTACTTGATTGTATCGCTGGTGTGGCTTATTTTTTCACTCATCGGTATGATTCCTTTCATTCTGACTGAGAGTGTGCCAGATGTATCAAGCGCTTTTTTTGAAGCGATGTCTGGTTTTACTTCGACAGGAGCAACCATCATGGACGATATTGACTCTCTACCAAGGGGAATCATCTTCTGGCGTAGTACAACACAGTGGATTGGAGGTATAGGAATCATCTTCTTCACTTTAGCAATCCTGCCTGCATTCGGAGTTGGAGAAGTCAAATTGTTTGCAGCAGAAGCCACAGGACCCTTACACGAAAAGATTCACCCTCGCATCAGCGTTGCCGTAAAGTGGATTGGTACAGTGTATTTGCTGCTGACTGTCCTATGCATCGCTTCCCTGTTTTTATGTGGAATGGAATTCTTTGACGCTGTCAATATAGCAATGACAACAACTGGAACAGGTGGATTCTCGCCACATGCAGCATTCTTTCATGACCAATGGCACTCACCCGCAATAGAATATGTGACCACCATCTTCATGCTCCTCTCCGGAATGAACTACACATTATTATTTTATACAATACTCAAAGGACGATTCCGTAAACTCTTCCAAAATCCAGAGTTAAGGGTTTACATGTTCATCGTCTTCATAACGACTGCGGCTTGTACTGTATTCATCATGATTCACAACAATAATGGAGATTTGGAGTTATCGTTCAGAGAGGCAATCTTTACTACTGTATCTATTCAGACAACCACAGGATTTGCTTCTTGCGACTATACATTATGGCCACAGATGCTGATGCCCGTATTATTGTTCCTGATGTTTGCAGGAGCCTGTTCCGGTTCAACATCAGGAGGTTTCAAATGTATCCGTTGGGCCATTTTGTGGGAAGGGTTACACAACGAATTCCGTAAAATTCTTCATCCAAGAGTTGTTGCACCTGTCAAGCTAAATAATGAAGTGATTCCTACATCCGTTCAAAAAACACTACTGGCATTCTGCGTATTATTTGTAGGATCATTATTCTTAGGTGCCTTCATATTAATCCTCTGTGGAGTAGATACAAACTACATAGCAACTCATGACCAAACAATAGTGCTTCGACAAGACTTCACTGAAGCCTTCAGTCTCTCACTCTCCTCATTAAGTAATGTAGGACCTGCAATGGATTACTACGGACCAGCACATTCATGGGCAGTTATCAGCCCACTAGCAAAAATTGTTTGTGCTTTCCTGATGCTGATTGGACGTCTCGAGATATTCCCAATTCTCATATTATTCACAAAAGGATTTTGGAAAAAAGAATAATGATAGCAAAGATTGATTCTGCCACCCTTCAAGGACTAGAAGCCCTTCCTGTCACGATAGAAGTAAATGTATGTGCAAGCCCACAACCCCGTTTTACGATAGTTGGCTTGCCTGACGCTGCTGTAAGAGAGAGCCAGGAACGTGTACTCTCTGCTTTAACGACGAATAACTATAAAATCGCCATGAAGCAGATAATTGTCAATATGGCTCCTGCAGACGTCAAGAAAGAAGGTTCGGGATTTGATCTGCCAATTGCTATTGGAATATTGCTCTCTATGGAATCCATTGAGACAGACAATATTGGCAAATATATGTTTGTAGGTGAACTAAGCCTAGATGGTTCCATTCAACCCATTAAGGGTGTGTTGCCAATTGCCATCAAGGCAAGAGAGATGGGATATGAAGGACTATTTGTTCCAGAGAGCAATGTGAGGGAAGCTGCAGTTGTAAACAGAATTAAGGTATATGGAGTCAAACACATCCTTGATGTGGTTGGTTTCTTGTCTGGTACCACACAACTCGAACCAACCATCATCAATACCCGCGAAGAATTCTATGCAAACCAATCGACTTTCAATTTTGATTTCGATGAGGTGAAAGGTCAGGAAAACGTAAAAAGAGCTTTTGAGGTAGCTGCGGCTGGTGGGCACAACATCATTCTTGTAGGTAGCCCTGGTTGCGGAAAATCTATGATGGCAAAACGTCTGCCATCCATCCTACCACCCTTATCTCTTGCAGAAAGTTTGGAAACAACTCAGATACATAGTGTAGCAGGAAAACTGAGTAGCACGACATCACTTATCACTCAGCGACCTTTCCGGGCACCTCATCATACCATCTCCGATGTTGCCCTTGTGGGGGGTGGTACCAATTTCTTACCAGGCGAAATATGTCTGGCTCATAATGGGGTTCTATTCCTTGACGAATTCACAGAATTTTCTAAATCTGTATTGGAAACCCTCCGACAACCTCTAGAAGATAGGGTGATATCAATCTCAAGGGCGAAATATAACATTACCATGCCTTGTTCGTTCATGTTGGTTGCATCGATGAATCCTTGTCCATGTGGATACCATAATCACCCTACACACCCTTGTGTATGTACTCCTGGACAAATTCAGAAATATATGAACAAAATCAGCGGACCTCTCATGGACCGTATTGATATACAAGTTGAGGTAGCAAGTGTACCTTTTGAAGATATTGCCCAAGCTCCCAAGGGAGAATCGTCAGAAACAATCAGACAACGTGTCATTAATGCACGGAAGATTCAGGAACAACGCTATGCACATGAAAAAGGTATTCATTGTAACGCACAAATGACAAATGCCTTGTTGCAAAAATATGCCCAACTCGATGAGCAGAGCACAGATCGTCTACGTGATGCCATGAAGCGACTGAACCTCTCTGCTCGTGCCTATAACCGTATTTTGAAAGTTGCTCGCACCATTGCTGACCTAGATGGTTCTGAGCAGATTCTATCAAGCCACATCGGAGAGGCTATCGGCTACAGAAACCTAGATAGAGATAGTTGGATTGAATAAAAAGAATTCTAATATACATGAACAAAAGGGGAATTTGTCATCACACCAATAACCCAGGTGTCTTGCATTCTATACAGCAGTTTATGCTAATAGGATTAGGACTTCTCTTTTGTATTTGTACCTATGCACAATTCAGTATCAACGGAATAGAACCTTGTTATGACCAAAGAACCCATTCGTTTCTGATTTCTATTCCACAGAGTTATTGGGGAAAAGACTATCAGGCAAACATTGTGCTGACAAGAAACTCAACTTGGAAACATGCTATCATCAATCATCAAATAATTACCCAGCCCGTTATTTTTGAGCACATACAAGGAGGAAAGTCATACCCCATTCGTGTCGAATCAGATGGTAAAGTCTTCAGTTACACCCTCTCATTCACATTTCTGCCCATCATCCACCTCATCGGTGACTTTAATACAGTTTATTCTATAGGGAGCGTCGAATTGCAAAACCCACTTCAGGCAACACAAGTGATGAGTGCAGAAATAAAGTGGCGAGGTGGTAGTTCAAACGGTCCTACAAAACATAAACATAATTATAAAATCAAGTTTATTGACGAACAAGGTGAAAAGAAAGACTATTCGTTCTTCTCGTTGCGAAATGATAATATATGGATTCTCGATGCTGGACAAGTGGACCTATTCAGACTTCGTAATCTAATTGCTGGGAAGATTTGGAACAGTTTTGCTACTAAACCTTATTATACTGTTGCAGAATTTGATGTTTATACAGCATCAAGAGGCGAAGTTGTCGAAATGTTTCTCAATGATGAATATCATGGCATTTATAATTTCTGTGAACCTATTGACAGAAAACAACTAAAGCTACGCAAATACAATGAATCAACCTCCCAGATTCATGGTGGGCTGTGGAAAGCATCCGGCTGGGGTGATGCTACTTTTTATAACAATCCTAAACCCTATGATAATGAACAACCTACATGGGGTGTGTTTGAACTCAAATATCCCAAATTAGACGACGTATCCCCTTCTGACTATAGTACGCTCTATAATGCTATTAAATTCATCAGAACATCAAGCCCTTCAATCTTTTCAGAACAAATTGAGGAGTATATCGATATGCCTGTTTTCATCGATTATTGTCTATTTGTGTATGTACTCAATGCATTCGACCTCGCTGGCAAAAATCTTTATTGGGCTGTTTACGACAAGCAACATCATAAGAAAATCACGCTTGCTTTATGGGATATGGATAGTACTGTCGGACAGAACTCAACAGATGATCCATTACATCCCGATTATGTAGCATGGGATTCAAAACTAGTTGAACCTACATACATATATTCCCGACTTATGAGGTTGAACGTAAATAATTTCAAGCAAAAATTGGTTAATAGATACATTCAATTGCGACAAAGCTCTTTTTCTTTCGATTATCTGGCAGACATCTATTATCATTACTATGATTTGATAAAAAACAGTGGAGCAGCATCTCGAGAGGAACTACGATGGAGTGGAGACAGCGATATTGCATTTCTTCAGCTGAATTTTGAAGAAGAGCTACACTACATTCTTGACTGGCTTGAACATCGACTTGACTATTTGGATCAGTATTTCGCCAAGCAATACAACGTAGATGTATTTGCCTCCATCAATAACAAATTTGCAATCTCAGGAATGAAAGTTGACAGATCATATAAAGGAATCATTATTATCAAAGGAAAAAAATATTTAGTCAAATGAAAATTTTGCTTTTTATCATATCGTTGTTTTTTTGTGGTACCATCAAAGCCCAAAACAAATGGACATACGACTTTATTGTGCCAGATAATGGTAATTTTGTGCAAGCCATCCAAGCAGCAAACACAAGAGAAAATAAGCAACGCCGATATCGTATATTCATACGACCCAGCTATTATAGAATAAAAGGTGAAGGCAACATCATCTCTGCGGTAGAAAATGGAGTAAAGGTAGAGTTTCCAAGTCCTATGACAACGCTGACAGCTCCTAACACATCCATCATTGGCGACACTTGGCAAACCACACAGATAGAGAATTGTCCACAACATGAAGGAATTAGTATTACCAGCACACTATTTTGTAAAGGAGCAGATAGTACATATATCCAAGATGTAGAATTCTGGTCCAACTATAAGAACGACCCCAATGCATTTGCAAATCGTGCTGTGGCACTAAACGAAAAGAATTGCAAGGGAAATATTCTAAAGAACGTCAGTTTGCTCAGCACACAAGACACTTATTACACCAATGATGGAGGAACAACTTACCTTGAAGATTGCCAAATCAGCGGAACAGTCGATTTCATTTGTGGAGGGGGAACTGTCTATTTCAATCACTGTAACATCCGATTGCTACCTAGAGGAAAAACAGGAAGCAGAGATGTCATCACAGCTCCTGCTACAGCAGCAGGGAGTAAATATGGTTATGTGTTTGCCGATTGCTATATTGATGGAGATAATGAACAAGAAGGTAAATTTCATTTAGGTCGTCCTTGGAAAAATGCACCCCAATGTGTATTTCTTAACTGTTCGATGAATGTCACTCCAAATCCTGAAGGATGGTGTGAGATGCATGGTACCATTCCTACTCTTTTTGCTGAATACAATAGTACTGATGGCTTCTTCAGTCTGCTCGACTTAAGTAAACGAAAGACTGTTTTCAACAACACAAATGGTCAACCTACCCAAGTAGCTTACAAACCATCTCTTACTGATGAGGAAGCTGAAACATATACAGTCAACAAAGTATTTCCAGGATGGTATCCAGAAGACAAAGCATCCCAAGTACGACCACCTATCTTGAAAGCAAAAGGTAAGGTCATTACTTGGGAAGATATTCCTGAAGCTGGTTGCTATGCCATTTGTAGGGATCGCAAGATTATTGCTTTTACCACAGAGCCAACATATAATGTAGGCAAAACTTATGAAGGAGCTTGCTACAGTGTACGTTGTGCCAACTGGTATGGAGGCTTGGGTCCCAGAAGTGAAGAAGTGGTCTATCCGTTCAGATAATCAGAATGGTAGATCGTCTGTTGATTCTTCTGCTTCAAATGTAGGCATAGGAGCTGCTGCTGTAGCAGGAGCTTCTTCTGTTGGAACAGGTTCACCTTGAGGTTCTGGTGTTCCTCTTTCTACTTTCCATGCACGGATGTCATTAAACCAACGCCCTTGATATTCACGAGCATTGATATCAAAAGATACTGTTATTACTTCTCCTACTTGAATATTGAACTGATTGATTTTATCTTCACCAAACACATTGAAACACATACGACGAGGATATTGTTCAAGGGTTTCTATCACATAATCCTGCATCTTCCACGGATTACCTGTTGATCTTGATAAGCCGCCTTTTGGTTCAAGCACAGCTATCACTTTTCCTGTTATTTCCATAATTATTTCTTTAAATTTCGTGCGAATTTACAAAAAATTCGTGCAACTACAATAGATTTCACAAAATTTCTTTCAATAATTCAAAAGTATTAGCTAATTTTGTAGTCCAAAGTATCAAATCAATAGATTATTCATACCAAAAAAGAAATTTTTAAAACAAACAAAATCATATGAATTTCAAGATTTCAAGTACTACAATCTGTAATCGTTTACAGACACTAAACAAGGTCATAAGTTCAAAGAATTCACTTTCTATTCTTGACAGTATTCTCTTTGAACTTCAGGATAATACCTTGAAAATGACTGCTTCTGACGGAGATATCACTCTTGTATCAAGTCTCGAAGTAAACTCAGCTGAAGGAAGTGGAAAGTTTGCGCTCAATGCAACTCAAATCATCAATGGGTTGAAAGAAATTTCTGATCAGCCAGTTAAGATTACCATCAACGATCAGGATTTCAAGGTGATTATCAAATATCAGAATGGTAAGTGCGAATTCAATGGACAAAGTGGTGAGGATTATCCTATCATGAAGGGCATTAGTGAAAATGCACAAACCGTGATCATTGAGAATAATGCTCTGTTTAACGGTATTAACAAATCATTATTTGCAACAGCTGACGATGAATTACGTCCTGTGATGAATGGTGTGTTCTTCGACATCATGCCTGATAATATCACTTTTGTAGCAAGTGATGGACACAAGTTGGTTCGTAACCGCAATTTTGCTGTTCATGGTGAACAGAGTATCTCTTTCATACTTCCAAAGAAACCTGCAAAGACATTGAAGGATATTCTTGTAAAGGACGATAGTGAAGTAATCATTAAATTAGATGAAAATGTAGCTGAAATCATTGTTGAGAACTATGTTCTCAGCTGTCGGTTGATTGAAGGTCGCTATCCTAACTATAATTCTGTTATTCCAAAGGATAATCCTTTTAAAATCAGAATTGATCGTCAGGCAATGATTGGAGCTTTGCGTCGTGTATTAGTTTTTGCTAGTCAAAGTACTAATCTCATTAAAATAAGAATCACTAACAATGCTTTGATGGTTTCATCTCAAGATAACGAATTTGCAACAAATGCAGAAGAAAGCATCACATGTGAATATGAAGGAAATCCTATGAACATTGGTTTCAAAGGTCCTTTCCTCGTAGATATTCTCAATAGCATTTCTTCACAGGAAGTTATTTTTGAATTGGCAGATCCTAGTCGTGCTGGTGTTATTCTCCCTGCACAACAGGAAGAAAATGAGGACTTATTAATGTTGCTCATGCCAATGATGTTAAATGAATAAAATAACTGAATGAAACTTAATCTAAATAAACCTATCGTATTCTTCGATTTGGAGACTACGGGAATTGATGTAGCAAGGGACCATATTGTGGAACTTTGCTACATTAAGATTTATCCTTGTGGAAATGAAAAAACACAGTCAATGCGAATTCGTCCTGTTGATGCATTTGGCAATACTGTACATATTCCAGAACAAGCTTCTGCTATTCATGGCATCTATGACGATGATGTAAAAGACTGCCCTACATTCAAGGATATAGCCAATGAATTGTTAGATGTTTTGCAAGACAGCGACTTGGGAGGTTACAACTCTAATCATTTTGATATACCTTTATTGGTAGAAGAATTCTTGCGTATAGGCATCAATATTGATTTGTCAAATAGCAAGTTTGTTGATGTATGTGTCATCTTCAAGAAGATGGAACAGCGTACACTTTCTGCTGCATATAAGTTCTATTGCAAGAAAAATCTAGAGGATGCACACTCAGCATTAGCTGATACACGTGCTACTGTAGATGTGCTTGAAGCTCAGCTCGACCTATATCCAGAACTTGTCAATGATATACAAAGCTTATCTGATTTTTCATATAATTCTAATATTGTTGATTTTGCTGGACGAATCATAAAGAATGAGAAAGGTGAGAAAATATTTAATTTTGGCAAATATAAAGGTCAAGCAGTAAAAGAGGTGTTTGATAAAGATCCGAGTTACTACACATGGATTATGCAAGGCGACTTCACACTCAATACAAAACAAGAGCTGAAGAAAATTAAACTCATGAATTAATTATCACTTCAATATTTTCATTATGTTGAAAGGAAAACATATTGTTCTCGGAATCACCGGAAGTATAGCTGCCTATAAAGCATGTCTAATCATTCGTGGTTTTATCAAACAGGGTGCTGAAGTACAAGTGGTCATTACTCCTGCCGGCAAAGAGTTTATTACTCCTATCACTCTTTCTGCACTTACAAGCAAACCTGTTATTAGTGAATTCTTTGCACAGAGAGATGGTACTTGGAACTCCCATGTTAATATAGGTCAGTGGGCAGATGTCATGCTGATAGCTCCAGCTACTGCCAGCACGATTGGTAAGATGGCTCACGGAATTGCTGACAATATGTTGATTACCACTTATCTATCAATGAAAGCTCCTGTTTTCATAGCTCCTGCTATGGACCTTGATATGTATGCACATCCTTCTACTCAGCATAATCTCGAGTTGTTGAAATCGTATGGAAACCATATTATTGAACCAGGTACAGGTTTTCTTGCTAGCCATTTGGAAGGTAAAGGAAGAATGGAAGAACCAGAGAACATCATAAAGATAATAGATGAATTCTTCAACAAATAATATGAATATTCTTATTACAGCAGGACCAACTTACGAAAAGATTGATCCTGTTCGTTTTATTGGAAACTACTCATCTGGTAAGATGGGTATAGCTTTGGCACATGAATGTCTTATTCGAGGTATGCATGTAGAATTAGTATTAGGACCTGTTTCTATTCAATCGGATATATTCAATCATCCTAATATTCATGTTACACGAATTGAATCAGCTCAGCAGATGTATGAAGCTTGTATGAATATCTATCCTACAATGAATGCAGCTATTCTTTGCGCTGCTGTTGCTGACTTCACTCCAGAAACAGTTGCTGATAAGAAAATCAAACGTAAGGGTGATGAGTTAATCATTCGATTAAAACCTACAAAAGACATAGCTGCTTCATTAGGTGCAATAAAGAAAGATAGTCAACTTTTAGTTGGATTTGCACTTGAAACAAATGATGAAGAAACCAATGCTCAATACAAATTAAAGAAGAAAAACTTCGATTTCATCGTATTAAACTCATTAAATGATGAAGGTGCAGGATTTCGTCATGATACCAATAAAATCACTATTATCAGTAGTGAAAACAAAACTGAATATCCATTAAAAGATAAGTCAGCCTGTGCAGTAGATATCATTGATGAACTGGAAAAATATGTTGATAAGTTGTTGAAAACTTGTTGAAAAAGGTGTTGATAACTTTTCATAAAAAATTAGAAAAAAATTTGCATATTTCATTATTTTGTATACCAGACAAACTTTTGAAACCACCAAGAAAAAATGTAATTATTTATAAAAAAAATATCAACTACTTTTCAACATATATTAACATATCTAAATCATTGATAATCAATATATTATGAAAGTTATAAACATAATTTTCAACCTATTATCATCATCATACATTTATCTAATAAAAGAATAAAGAATAATATATATTATATAGTTTTGAAAGATGGTAGATAACTTTATCAAGATTAATGGAGCATACGAAAACAACCTGAATCATGTGTCGCTTTGCATTCCTAAACATAAGATAACCGTTTTTACTGGTGTATCAGGTTCAGGTAAAAGTTCATTAGTTCTTGATACCATCGCAGCTAAGTCCAGACGTGAGTTGAATGACACTTTTCCTACTTTCGTACAACAGTATTTGCCTAAATATGGACGTCCTCATGTAGATTCTATTGAAAATCTTCCTATTGCAATTGTCATTGATCAGAAAAAGCCTGCAAATAACTCACGTTCTACAGTTGGAACATATACTGATATCTATGCATTGCTCAGGTTACTTTTTTCAAGAGTTGGCAAACCTTTTGTAGGCTATGCTGAGTCATTCAGTTTCAATCATCCAGAGGGTAGTTGTCCTCGTTGTTCTGGATTGGGTGAAATACGTGAGTTGGATATTCATAAACTTGTTGATTTCAATAAGAGTCTCAATGATGAGGATACTATTCATTACATAGCATTTGGTAAAGGTGGTTGGCGATGGATACGTTATGCTCATAGTGGTTTGTTTGATCTTGATAAAAAAATATGTGATTATTCGCCTGAGGAGCTTGATTTATTCTTGAATAGTCCTCAGATACGTCTGAAGAATCCTCCTTCAAACTGGCCAAAGACAGCTAAATATGAAGGATTGATTCCTCGTATGTATCGTAGTATCATCAATTCAGAAGAAGGACTGCTTCATAGTGCTGTACTCAATCCTATGTTGCGTATGGGCACTTGTCCTGATTGTGGTGGAACACGTCTGTCTCCTCGAGTACTTTCTTGTAAGATAGAAGGTAAAAACATAGCTGAAGTTTGCAGCATGTCCATATCCAGATTGAAACAATGGATACAATCATTGAATTCACCTTTAGCTGTAGATTTGAAACAAGCTATTGAAGCACGTCTTACAGCACTTGATGATATAGGACTTGGATACCTCAGTCTTGATCGTGCTGTTGGTACTCTCTCTGGAGGTGAAGCTCAGCGATGTAAGATAGCAAAATACATCAATTCATCGTTGTCTGATGTATTGTATATTCTTGATGAACCTAGCATCGGACTCCATCATCATGATATTCAGTTGATACGTCAGTCTGTTCAAAGATTGCGTGATGCAGGCAATACTGTACTTTTGGTTGAGCATCATAAGGAAATGATAAGTATAGCCGATCACATAGTCGATATGGGACCAGGTCCAGGCATTGATGGAGGAAACATAGTGTTTGAAGGTACTTATGATGAACTATTGAAAACTGATACAGCTACTGGCAGTATGTTGAGTGTATCATGCAGCATAAATTCTCATCCACGTAAGCCAGCAGATATGTTTGCTTTGAAGAATGCCAGTTTACACAATCTCAGTAATGTAAGTGTTGATTTTCCTTTGAACACATTTTGTGTCATAGCAGGTGTAGCGGGTTCAGGTAAGAGTTCATTGATGGAATGTTTCCGTCAAAAATGGCCTCAAAGCGAAGATGTTATCTATATAAGTCAGAAGAACATAGGCATCAGTCTTCGTTCCACTCCTGCCACTTATATGGATGTAGCACCAGATATTCGTAAACTCTTTGCTAAGAAACACAAAATAAAAGAGCAATATTTTACTTTTAATGGTAAAGGTGCTTGTCCTGTATGTGGAGGTAAAGGTGTGATTGTCTCCGAAATGGCATTTATGGACAACATCGAAACCATATGTGAAGCTTGTGGAGGTTTGCGCTATTCAAATGAAGCACTGCTCTATACTGTCACAAGCTCTGATGGCAGTAAAGTACTCAATATAGCTCAGGTGATGGATCTCTCTGTTCGTCTGGCAAGTGAATTCTTCAAAGGAACCATCATAGAAGAAAAACTCAAACCAATGATGGATATGGGATTAGGTTATATTCATCTCAATCAGGCACTATCCACCCTCTCAGGAGGAGAACTCCAGCGACTGAAGATGGCATCCTATTTGGGTGAAAATGGAAAGATATTTATCATAGATGAACCTACCGATGGACTACATCCAAAAGATATTCATAGACTCATCAACCTGTTCAATCAAATGGTTATGCGTGGAAATACCCTCTATATCATTGAGCACAATCTTGATATCATAAAGTCAGCCGATTATATCATTGAGATGGGACCTGGTCCAGGAGAAAAAGGAGGTAAGGTCATTTTTACAGGTACACCTCAGCAAATGACACAATCAAAGCAATCTGTCACAGCCCAGTATTTGTAAAAATTCTTATTATTAGCACTTATTTTTATCAACTGATATTTTCGATTACACAAACTCTTCCACTTTGTTTCATCCAGTGCTCGTGTTCCTTCAGTTCCTGCTCGGAACGGAGAACCCAGCATAGAGGGGTGCGCATGGTCGAAGGGATTGTGGGCTGTGGTGCATAACCATCGGTGTAGATTAGTGCTCCGTCGTACTCTGGATGTTGTACAACAAAGTCAATGAACGGTTGGAACCGAGTGCCACCACAACCTGTAATTTTGATATTCTCTGATGCCTTAACAAGAGTTTGTACTTCACCGATTTCTGTATCAAATTGCACCACATCAATCTGCTGTATGCCATATTGGAAGAATCTGTTGATGGTGGAGTAAAAGTTTTGAAGATCTTCATTCGAGATACTTCCACTGCAGTCTACACCGATAATCATGCTTGTGGTGAAGTCATAGCGGCTTCCCATAGCATCGAAACCAGATCTGCGGTTGGGACGCATACGGGTAAGCTTGCGCTTTTGCGAAAGTATGCTTGCACGGAAACCTGCTAGAATCTTGCGGTAGTCAACACGAGCCTTGGTGCTTGCAACAATTTCTTCGACAAGTCCACCAGGCAGAGAGCCCCATGACTTGACATCACGGATAATTTCATTGACCTGTGCTGCTATCAGTTCATCCTGTTGCCAGTTCTGGGCTATATCACTATATTCTTTGCCAAACCCTCCATCAATACATTCGCCTTGTTGCTGAGGGTTATCCTCTGAATCATCATCATTCTGTCCCTGTCCGCCTAATTTCTGAAGAATCTTCTGTATGCATCGTGCATAAAACTCATAATGTCCGTTTGAGGGTAAATTGAAGTCTGAAGGTTTCTCTATTTCTACCTTCTGAAGGTGGTAGGAATCACCAATGACACAATTACTTCCCAAGGCTCTTGCTGTGATGCAACAGCCATCAGGCTGACGGTCATAAGGGTGTTTGAGCAAGATGCGGATGACTTCAATGCGCAGACGTTCCTCTAATTCCTTGTCTGTAATGTCTGCACATAGGTCAGGATTCACCTCAATGACACCTTTCCCCACTCGCACATGGCATTCCATTCCACTGTTTTCTGCAACATGATGGGTACAGAACACAGAGAAAAGAGCCTCTTCGCTGAGAAACCAGCGTTCAGTTATTTTGGATATTCGTTCTAACATTCGTTTGATTGATTATAATAGGTTTAATAAAAGGGAAGGAATCAGAGTTTTTCAACAAACTCATTGAGCCTATCATAAACGTCTGTAGCATTGACAACCATAAATACTATTGCCTGCTCATAGGTGCCTTTCTCAAAGATGCTCGTGAAGTTGGCAAGTGCCTCCTTCTTCTTGTTCATACGAAGGAAATCTATATACTGACCTAGGTTCTTGGCTGCAAGTGTTTTCTCATGCTCGTCGAGTTTGGCATTTTGAAGGAAACGGAATACAGATTCGTTGAGGATGGCGAATTCATGTAGCTGATATTTCTCTACAGTTTTAATGGTCTTGTCGTATTTCAGCAGCAAGTCCTTACCAGTAATGACATTACGTTGCTGTGCACTACGGATGAAGGCTGCTGCGGCTCCTGCGCCTACAACGCCTGCTATGGCGCGCTTGTGAATATCTTTGAGTGTATCTACCTTCTTCATAATGTCTGATACCTTCTTCCACGCACGACGATCTGCAATCTTGTCAAGCCCCTGATAGTCTCGTTTCTTTTCATCACTATCACCATCGAGCCACGTTGGATTGTCCTGAATGAAGTTAATGACACGTTCGTCAAGACCTGCACCTACTGCCCAGTTGAGCCATTCCTCTACAGTTGGGCGGAACTCATAGATATTGAAGCGGCTCACGAGCGCAGGATCAAGGTCGGTAAGCTGGTACTCATCGCCATCGTTGACTGCGGCAATAACACGGCTTCCCTCTGGAAGAACTTTGCCTGCCAGTTTGCGGTTCAGTGTCAAGTCCATCACTGTCTGAAGAATTTCAGGACGGGCACGATTCAGCTCGTCAAGGAAGAGAACGATTGGCTTGCCGTCAATGGGAAACCAATACGGAGGAGTGAAGTCGGTCTGCGCTGTCACATTTCCATTTGCGTCTTTTGCTTCCACCTTGGAGGGAAGACCGATGATGTCGCCCGGATCACTCATCTGACCTAGGAAGAGTGCCACAACCTTCATTCCCTTACTCTGGAAATAGCTGGTGAGGATTTCTGACTTACCAATGCCATGCTTTCCTACGAGCATGATGTTCTGCGTTGAAGGGGTGAGCTCCAGTATATCTTTGAGCTCGTTTGTGCTAATAGTTACTGCCATAATATGTTTTTTTGTTCGTTTTATAATCTTGTTAGTTGTTAGTGTTTGGGCGAACAGAAATTTGTAAGGATATTTTTTCTGTGTGCCTCTATGAGAATCTTCAAACTTTCTATCTGAGGGGGTAGTTTCTCCTTGTAGGATCCCCACCATGCATCGAGATATACTCCGAGGCGACCTTTTGGTAGAGTCACCCTTATTCGTGCCCTGCGTTTCTGCTCAATGATTTCATACTTGATGTCGGCATAGTCCTTCATCGCATCCGCGAATATGGCTTTAATGGCTAAGAGAGCCATGTGGTTGCCTTTGGCTTTCTTGCAGGCTTTATTCAAAACGTCATTCCAACCTTCCAAATACTTGTCAATATTTTGTTTCTGGCGTATCATCCACATGGCTATGTCTTCTGCATGGTATGACCTGAGATACATGGTGGTCATGTTCTTCTCGTTAATGGTGACTTGCAATGAAGAGTGATTGGTCTCTGCATAGAGTGTACAAATGGGCGACAACTTGACAACAAGTCTCTGAGTCAAGTGTTTTGGCCCATTTGTCATCTTGAGTTTGAAGTCATTCTTATCTATGACATCGTTGCCGATGAGGTTCATGTGAACGTCTGATGGTGAAGGTCCTTTCATAACAAAAGAACTCTCTGTTTTTAGATCGTTCATCATATTCATCATGAGGAAAAGATCAAGAGCGTCATCATTGCTCTTGCCTTCTTCCAGAACTCTACGAATGTTGTTGTTAATCTGTATGTTTGAGTATCTCATAAATTATAAATTTAATTGTTTTATGTCTTGCTTCCATTAAGTGCTTATATGCTGTCTTTTACTTTCATCCATGTCTATTAGCTATTATTCGTTGAGAATCCCACTATGGGCCTGCGGCTAGACTCAAGTTTTTCCTGCTTGGTAAACTTGCGTATGGTGTCAATGTCGCTTTCCTTACCTGTCAGGATGTATTCCATTGTAGCCTTACGGGCAATGTTTTCAATCTCGCCACCCGTAACATCAAACTCATGTGCCAGCGACATCGCTTCCTTCTCGTCAAGGTTTTCCAACATCGACTGCCAGATATGAGCCTTCACTTCTGTGCCAGGTTTCTCAAACTTCACCTTGAAGAAGAAACGACGCTCAAAAGCTTTGTCAAGGTTGGTGATGAGGTTTGTAGTCACAATCATGATGCCTTGTATGGTCTCCATCTCTTCAAGCAGAATATTCTGAAGCGCATTCATCATTTGTTCCGTGCTATGTTTCACATTCTCTATGCGCTTTCCAAGTATAGCATCGCCCTCGTTAAGCAGAAGGATTGGCGTTACTTCGCTGTTTTGGCAATATTGGCGATAATTAAAGAATATCTTCTTCAGCTTAGCCTCACTCTCACCGACATACTTGTCCTTGAAGTCGGTCACCTGAACCTGAATGATATCACGTCCGGTCTGACGCGCCAACTCATAAACGGTGGCTGTCTTACCTGTGCCAGGCTGACCGTGAAGAAGCACACACATACCAGTTTTCATGCCTTTGCTATTAAGGCGCTCTTGTATGATTGGCCACTGCTCCTGTGAAAGTATGCTGCTAAGACGTTCAACCTGTTCTCTTTCTTCCTTATTATAAAAGAGAGCCTTGGCGGTGATATCCTTATAAGACTTGATTCCATTCATATGCGGTACACGCTTATTAGAAAGGTCGAGAGGACAGAAATCTGCAAGGATCTCATTCTTAAGATGTGATGTGGCAATATACTGATTAAGTTCCGCCATACCATTCACACACTTGTGCTCGATAAGGTTCTCTTTGAACAGACGATGGGTTCCCTTCCTCATGGCATCTACAACCCTGCTGAAGTTTGGAGTACTCTCTTGAGGATAGACAAGTTGAACTTCACGTGGACCGATACCCTCTTCCTCTGTTCCATTGAAATTGGCGTAGTCACAAACGATAAGCATGAGTAGCGACAGGCTGTCGATGTCGTTAAAACTAAGTGCCACCTTGCAAATAGGCAACTCAGCATTGGCACTTACCATTTCCTGTAGCCAGTACTTCTCGTCATTGAAGATAAGATTCTCATCGCGAAAGCTCCTTGCCAAATGCTCAGCAAGTCTATCCACGAACTCCTGCGTATTCTCACATTCAAGAACCTCGGGCTTAAATGGACGATTCTCGCGTATGGCATTCACCACACCTCTTGCCAGACAGTATCCGTCATAGACACCATCCGACTCCTCTGCTCCACGATGTAGAAGCCAACGCATACGGAACAGTTCCTCGATATCGTTGTAATGGGTCATCATTGACAAGCGCGAAAGGCCAAGTATCTTGCCCATCTGACGGAATGACATAGGTTTCCCAGCTTCAATGAGCAAGGCGATGATAATGCATTGAATGGCGTTAAGGCCAAGTTTATCAGACAGATAGCTGAAAGCTTCAGCACATCTAGTGAAAAGCCCTCCAGCAAGCTGGCTTTTTGGTGCTTCCTCATTGATGATGTTGAATGCCTTTACGATATTCCAGTCATCGTGAATAGGCGAATCCTTGCGTTTTGGACATTCTGTTGATTCTTCTTTGTTTCCCTCGATATCACCGAAGTCATCAATGAATTCGTCGAGTTCCAAGTCGAGGTCTGTAGGGAATTTTTTATTCATGTGATTATTACTAATTGTTAAATTTTGAAATCGACGGCAAAGGTACGCAAAAATCTTCGGTATATGAATTGTGGTATACGTATATTCAACAGTAGAGTCATTTTCCTATTGCTTGAACAAAGTGAAGGATGACGTCCCTGATTATTCATGCGATGCACCTTTGCGAATCATCATATCAGCGAAGTTGATATAGTTGTGTACAGATGAAAAGGTTTCCTTGACCTTTCCTTACACATCTTTTTGGACAATCATATAGCAGTTGAACCGTAAATAAGAAAAATGGGCGAATCTCTCTGATTCGCCCATTTTTCTTGTGTTCCAACGGTACTTTGTGCCAACTGCTATATCATTGCCTACTATTTTACTTCAACAACAAACTGAGTAACGGGATAGTAGATGATGCGTGCTGCAACCTTCTTCGTTCCTTCGGTTTCGAGGGCACGTTGGTAGCAGTCGAGCTGGTCACCATGACAGCCAGCATAAAGATTATTCGTAGAATCTAACACTTGTCGAGAGCTTCCTGGACAAGTCTTATAATCCACTACGATATAAGCATCTTCCGTTTCCCAAATAAAGTCGATATAACCACTGATGATACGACCATTCTCGTCCAAATGACGGAAAGGTCTCTCGTGATGACGTTTGACAGCTTTGCCATAACGTGCCTCCAGAGTCTCGATCAAGTATTTCCACGAATCCAGCAAACGACCAGGTTCAGGCATATTCTTCGCCGTAAACCCATAGCTATTACGCAAGCTAATGATTTGCTCAACGCTGATACCATCATCACAACAGCAGAACACCTGATGGATGAAGTCGCCCATCAGCGCATCTTCATCTCCCTTTTCGTCATAGCGGACTTCCATTCGGTTCTCCTTGCCATTGATGATCTCAATCTCGTGTGGAGTCTTACCGACTTTTGAAGGAGCGATATAAAGCACGTCGTCCAACCGAGCTGGATTTTGGGCGATATCATGTACTTTATTCAGCTTTTGCTCAGGCCACTCTAATATATCTTCTTCGTTGATCGTCTCCACATCGAAATCTACACCGATGCGGAATGGGTCCATCTTTATCGGTTCGTTCTCTTCCTGAGGAGGTATTTGCACTGTCAAATTGTCGACACCCACGGAACGGAACCAACTAAGATTGATTACACCATTATTCTCTTTCGGTGCGAGAATCAGTATATTGCGGGCACGAGTCACACCAACATACAACAATCGTTCTGCTTCGGCTATCTCTTTATCACGCACCATATTCCATTGAGGATGTTGCTGGAACCTAGAAGTAATTGCAGCTATGGCAGCACTAGTACTGCCATAGATGTTTCGTACCAACGAAATAGTCATAGGCGGGTTGGGATTCTCTTCCGTTGGTTGTTGCTCACGGTGATGATGACAACCAAGCATACTCTTTGTTGCTATCTCGGTTGCATCAGCTACATCGTTATCGAGCGAATATAAGATTACCACTTTCCATTCCAAACCCTTCGATTTGTGATAGGTAAACAGACGAACACCATCTTCGTTCAGCGCACCTTTCTGCTCCTGATTCGTGAAGAAACTGATGAACCCCATAATAGTTGCCGGTTTGCCCATTTTGGTCGAAGACTCCTCATACTTTTTGGCTAGTTCAACGAAGGCTTGCAAATTAGCCACTTCTGTCTGCGCATTCTCCCAACTCTGTACGAGGGCATACAAGTCGAGTTCAATAACGAGGCTCTCCACCAACGCACTGATACTCTGATAACCCAAAAGGTTCATTGAAAACTCAGTTTGTTCGTCTCGACGATACCAACATAGTTGAGCCAATCGCCTCAATACTGGTATTTCGTCAAGATAGTTTGTTGCAGAAGCTTCCTGGTTAGCAAGGAAATCAATACGATGCTCGATAATCTTTGTGATATTATAATCAGGCTCTGTGAGATAGGCCACCTCAGCACGTGCCAATTGGTTGGAAGGTGAGTTTACCAAAGTAAGTAGGGCCTTCAACAACCGACCTGTCCGAGAGTCTTTGATGTCACTTTCTTCACGACAAACGGGAACTTTGAGTTGGCGAAGTTCATTAGCCAAATTGTCAAGATTATCATTGTAACGAGCAAGCACAGCAATATCTTTGGCTGCGATGCCTTCACGTCGAATTAACTGCTGAATCTGGAGGGCAAGCGTCTTATCACCATTGTAGGGCCATAAGCGGAGAGGCTTATCAACAGAAGTGGTGTTGCCATTTTCCTCTGGCATTTCCAGTTTGACTTCTTCAGCCTTCATATTGCTGAAGACCTGTGAGAAGATGGCGTTGGAGAAATTTACCAATGGCTCTACAGATCGATAGGAATGCTTCAAATGTTCTGTATTATCTTTGCCAATTCTGTCGGCCACAGCAGTGGTTAATTCTGTGTCAGAGCCACGGAAACCATAGATGGCCTGTTTCTTGTCGCCTACATATACCGTATTCAATAGAGAGGATAGTTTCTGGAAGATGCTCACCTGCATAGGGTTGGAATCCTGGAACTCGTCAACATATAGGTGGGTATAACGTGACTTGATGTCGTTCTGAACTTCAGGCATTCCAAGTAAATCAAGAAACATCTTCTCCATATCGTTGAAGTCGATGAGATGGTGCTCGTCCTTGTATTGACGATACTCTTTCTGCCATTGGTTGGCAAGGCGGAAGATAAGAGCGGCATATTTACGCTGATCGGCGACGGACTCTTCCGTGAACAAGGACAATGCCGTCAGGGATGCAGAGAAACGGAGGTAGTTTTCCGATTCCTTGCAACGTCCTTTGGCGATGGATTCCAAGTCGGATAACTCTTCGGCGGTAAGAGTACGATTCCTGTAACTGTCGATACACTGACGCTCAACTTTCGACTTAGGAGTTTGCCTCTTGAGATTGTCAAGAGCATCTTCAACATCACTGATGACAGCCTGTGCTTTATCCATCAACGAGCTGTCGTCTTTAGGCTCCAAACATTTGACGAAACTTTCGGTTGTCTCAATACTCTTCTGCAGTTGGGCATCATCGATACTATACCACTGGATGTAGTCGAGAACTTGGCAGAGATCTTTCTTCCAGAACTCGTAATTAACACCAGATTTGTGCTCACTATGATCGTAAGAAATGTTGTAGGTTTCTGTAAAACGATACAGGAATGCACGATCGTCATTATTGAGAAGTCCACGCAGTGAATGATCACGATAAAGGGCTACTTCATCTTCTTCCATGGCGGCAGCATCAGGGGTGATGCCAAGCAGATACCAATACTTGGTGAGGAAGGTGTTGGCAACAGAGTGAACAGTCCCTATCAGGGCATGCTCCATCTGCTGGGCTTCGTCGTGCAGGCCAAGTTTTGCCAGTTCGTTCTTTGCTTTCTCACGCAACTCCTGAGCTGCCGCTTTGGTGAAGGTGGTCATGATGACTTGGTCGGGATGAAGCAGATGGTCTTTCACCATCTTAGCCACATCGGTTGTAATTCTATATGTCTTGCCAGACCCTGCTCCGGCACTGATAAATTTCTTTGTCATAATGATTGGATTTAGATGGTGAAACACTTATAGTCAGAGTATTTGTTCTCAACTTTCTTTTCAGGCCTTGATCCTTCAGACTCCAAGGGGAACACATCAGGAACCTGCGCATAAGGGATATCTTTAATAGGGAGGTTATCAGCTGTCTCAATAATTCCTTCATCAATCTCTTTTCTGCGTTCTGTATATCCCTTGCGCAATTGATCCATCACAACGGCATCCGAAGAAGGCTGGATCTGTTCGAAGTTCTCTCCAATGAAGTTATCTGTACTGAAAAGTTTACCTAGCGGCATGACAAAATATGCTGTACGAACACTGGAAGATTCACCAGAATGCTTCTTCAACATGGCTTCATAGATAGCCAGCTGTAAAGCTCGGTTTTTCTTTAAGACAGTTTGATACTTGTCCTTCTTTGATGTCCATTTAAGGTCAAAGACAACTTTGTTACCTTTCTGGTCTTGCAGAACCATATCGATAAATCCATGTATGAAAATTCCTTCTTCAAAGTCCAACTGTTCGTTTTCTTCCTGTTCACAACGAAGCACTTCGAGACCATTCTCCTCAACAAGTTGTGCCAGATTCTTCACGCATTTTCTCAACTGATAAGTGAGTCGGGCTTTGTCAAGATGATATTCCGGCAAAAGTAGGAGCGCACCTTTTCTGAGTAACGCACGATGGAGCGTTTCTTCGTAATGCGTGTCTGCGAAACCACTCAGGCTTTCTCCATTACGATTCATCGTAAAAAGATATTCAATGGCTTCGTGGGCTACATTTCCATACGTTGTCGATAACTTGATGTCAGTATCGCTGACATCCTTAAATTGCAGTGGGTATTCCATCAAGTAGTCGAATGGTTTTTGTAAAAGTTCTTCTAATGAAGAGAAACTCTCTTTCTCGCGCCACGGAATTGGATGTTTGGTTGTGTCGAAACAGATTTCCACCTTATCTTCTTCACGACAATTATCGACTGCTGCTATCTCCTTTGTTGCCAACTCATCGTAAATAACATCTCCATCCTCCGGATTATTAACACATCGGTCTTGAATCAGATGATACAACGGATGCTGAGACAGTTTGGTCGCGCCCAGTTTATCACAAGTGACAACTGTCAGCAACTCTGTCGTGTGATACAGCGGATAAGCCAACATCAGGTGCAAGAACTGGCGCTCATGTTCCTTATCCCACAGCAATACACCCTGGTCTTTAAGCGACAGCTGCTCTTTGGGTGAGAGGAAGTCAGTTGAAAGCGGCATAGAGACATCTCCATAGAAATCACACCATACGACCTTCTTGGCCTTGCTAATCATATTCGATGGTTGTGTGATAAGACTCCTACACCGAGCTTGAGCATTGTAGAGCGTATAGTCGCCCGACTCATACAGCGACTGAGCCCATTGTATAAGTGTATTGAACGACAGGTCGCCTTCAATGAGTTGATCAATCTGATCGATAAGCGCTTTTATCATCTCCGACACAGCTTTCAGTTGGGCAATACGTGCATCGTAGGGCAGCATAGCTGCAATCTTAACAGCACGGCTCGCAGCGTGTTTCCCGATTTTATCGAGGAAGTCCGACAACACCTTTTTGTCAACCTTATCCGATTCTTCCGACAAAGGCAAAGCAGCCTGTTCGTCTCTCAAATCAAATGGAAGGTAATTCTTATAGTTTTCTTCACGCTGTTCTTGAGTGGATTTCTGTGGCGAAGTGTCGTTTTCATCCTTCAACTCCCTTTCAACATACGCATTGATGCATTCTGTCACCTTATCATTACAGAAACCGCCTTCTCGGATGATCGTTCTTGCCAATTTTCTACGCAACTCTCTGTCGAGAGGGCATTCCGGTAGATACAAATATTGTAATAATGCATTTACATTCAGTGGACGCTGGAACAGCTGAACAGCCAACAAAAACATCTGCGTGATCTGAGGATTCACATTCTCCATCTCACTTCCACACACAGGCTGTCCCGACATATGCAACCAGTTGTCAAGACGCTTGTTGTCCGTATTGATCCAAAGGTCAAATGCATCTGGTTTCTGCTGCGACAGCCAAGCCTCAGCCTTCCATTGTTGTGAGAAACGGATTTCCTTGATCGTTTTGGGCAATACGTTCCCGTCCGAATCACTTGTTTCGATACTTGCTCCCACGCATGTCAGGCTATTAAGAATCGGTTGGATGTAATCAGGGAGCAACTCCTGCGAACATGGAATCTCGATCGTCAACTCTTTATACATTGCAGGAATCGAATATCTCTTTTCTTCCATTCCCTTCAGTCGCTCCTGAACCAGTCTCAGCAGCTGAGCCAATCCCCTATCCTCAAACCCCTTGTCAATCTCTGCAAGCGTATTCAATCTTGTACAATTATCGAGAACGATTTCTTTGTTCCAGCCACATAGAGCCAGGTTATCTCTCCAACCCATCAACGACTTGGCAACACTCATGCTGTCAATCTCAATACTTTTGTGGAAAATGTTCTCTGGATAATCCTTGTCGTAATCCAACAACGTCTTATGATAAGCAGCCAGACGAACGGGATAGGACGGAATCTCCTGATGAATGCCGGCATGCATAGCCAGCTGAGTCAGCAACCCCTGGGTTTCAAGCACTTGAGCATCCATCATCACCGATTGCTGATAATGGTCAAAATAGTAAGCACCATTGTAAAAAGGATTAAAATAAATTTTCATTCTATTCAGTATTAATTTTAGTAATCTACCAATTTCGCTGCAAAGATATGCAAAATCATCGAATTGACAAACTCCGTTATACATATTTCATTACCTAATCACCAATCAATTAACCAAGTTAGAACTCTATCCCATAATTTGGGGTAGAGTTTTTTATTTATATATCCAAAATCAGCGTGAATTCGTATGTTTAAGCCATGTTCTTTTCTAAGGCGTTTACAATGTGCTCTAAAACGTCTACCGTGACCAAGAACACCGTCTAACTTTTTCCCTTCTATTGTTCTGATATACATATGAATCATTTCGTGCACTAATAACTCTCTAAGATTCTCTTCAGTCCAAATCGTGTTTCGTGCAACGCCTATCTTACTTATTATACCATTTTTTGTTGGCTGGTCTACATACTTCCCATAGTTATTTTGGTTTGGAGACATCCAATAGAAACTACATTTACCTAATTTGCCTTCAAAGTACAGTTCATTGTATTTGTCGAACCGTTCTTTTAAATCTGCTTTTGTTAGTTCATTACCATCTACATTCAATGTTATTTTTCTTCCCATCTGTTTACCAAGTTAATTGCCACAATAAATATCAATTTCGCTGCAAAGGTATGCAAAATTGCTGGATTGACAAATTCCAGTATACGTATATTAAAACGAAGAACCTTAAATAGTTTACCGTTTACAGTTTACGGTTTACGGTTCCAAAACCTTGAACTCTTGAAACTCTCTAAGATAGAGTGTGTGCCCTTTAGGGCGGGGGCGTATGACAGCTTTGAACCTTGAACTTTTGAACTTTGAACCCTCTAAGCTCCCCCTCTAAGATAGAGGGGGTGCCCTTTAGGGCGGGGGCGTATGACAACCCTGTAGGGGCGGAATAATTTCAGAATATTCATTTGTTGTCATATCCCCTCTTCCTTCTTAGCCCTTAGTCCCACTGATTTCTTCAGCAGCTTTCGCTTCTTCAAACTTCGCTTTCATAGTCGGGTTATTGTAGGTGAGTTTGCGAATGGTGAGCTCTTCTGTCTTGTCGTTAGCCAGGCGCAGGTTGTTCTCCGAACCCAACAGAGCTTCCTTGGTCTTCTGCAGAAACTCTATCGACTTATCGATATCTTCGATTGCTTTCTGGAACTTCTCGCTGGCGATACGGTAGTTCTTACCAAACTTCTCCTTGAAGTCGTTCAGCTTTGCCTCGAAGTTAGTAACATCGACCTCCTTACGTTGAGCCAGAATGAGCTGCTTCTTATATTCCAGCGTTTTCTTCGAGGTTTGCACCAACAGATTGATAAAGGGAACAAAGAACTGTGGACGAATAACATACATCTTCGGATAGAGATGCGACTTATTCACAATGCCCGTGTTGTACAGCTCATTGTCTGCCTCTAGAAGACTTACAAGCACAGCAAACTCACATCCTTTTTTTCTTCGGTCGTCATCGAGCTTCTTCAGGAAGTCTTCGTTCTTGTGCTTGGTGGCGGTAGTATCCATCTCGTTCTTCATCTCAAACATGATGGAGATATATTCCACATCTTCCTCATAATCGCGGAAAATGAAGTCACCCTTGGTACCGTCGGCCGCATCGTTGTCCTTATCGAAGTAGGCATTGGGCATCACAGGACGCAAGTACTGCTCATACTCGATGCTGCAATGCTGTTCCAGGGTCTCACCCACCATCTTGGTCGACATCTTAGTCTTCAGGTCCTTATAGTAGTCGACCTGTTCCTGCTTCATGCGGAGTTGTTCCTCGTACTGCTTGATGAGTCCGTCTTCATGAATCTTAGCCTCTCGTTTTTCTGACTCAACGTTAGAACGTAGTTTTACGATCTCTAACTCTTTGGCAGCTAAGGCAGTGGTGAGTTCACTCTTCTTCTGCGATTCGATATTATCAAGCTGGAGCTTCAGACGTTCAATCTCCGCATCCTTTGCACCCAGTTCCAGTTCCTTCTCTTTGAGTTGCGACTGGAACGTCTGCTGAGTCTTGACTGTTGCCAGTTCCTGCTCTGCCTTATGTCGCTCATTGAGTTCGGACAGACGACGGCTGACCTCAGCGTCGAATTCTGCGTTTTTCACTTGACTAACGATTGAAGCGTAGTCAGCTTCGTCTACTTGGAACACATTCCCGCATTTGGGGCATTTCAGTTCTTTCATAATAAATTCTGTTTATTGTTAATAATAAATTAATGCAATGATATAGCAGTTGACCAGAATGCTGATCTGAATATTGGGCAGTCATTGATTTGGCCCTTCCATCTCTCTCCTGCAATTACAACACCCCGATTTGCTCCCAGTATTTGCGGAAATAATACGAATATGTCTCACGCTTCAGTTCCGGATGTACAGAAAGAATCTGTTTCACATCCTCCATAACCTCATCCATCGTAATTAGAAAAGGTAAGTCTGCTTCATAAAAACCAAATTCATTCACAAAGCGCATATCGACTCCCAGCATTATCTGCTCATACAACTTTTTGTCGGCATACTTCATCGAGTTCATGTTCAATGAAGGATTCTTCAAGCACAAAGTCAACAGACGTATATACGCCTCGTCATCCAGCTCCACATAAGCTTCACACTTCCTCAATGAGTCTTTATCCAACTGATGGCACACAAAGCGGTATTTATAATGTGGAAGATCCAAGTTTATACCCAGCACCTCCTCACCACAACTTAAGTCGTGCAATTCGTCCGGATCTGTGAACACCTCATCCAGATGCTTCACCCACTCCATTGAATCATACTTCTCTTCCAACGCCCGCAACGCCTTCAGTTCCTCATCGCTGAATTTATTCTCATAGACAGCCTCACCGCAATCCTCATCGTTAGCATAAACGTCATAAAACTCTGTACGCTTTTTCGTTGCGAAGAAATCCCTTGCTGCTTTTTCGCATGCAATGTTTGCTAATACTGTTTCCATACCATATTATTTTTTAATGATTATACTTTCAATGAATATCACTGGTGAAGGTTGAATTGGAAAAGAGTTTTTTCTATCCTAACTTTTCACGCTGCAAAGGTACACAAAATTGCCGGATTGACAAATTCCAGTATACGTATATTAAAACGAAGAACCTTAAATAGTTTACCGTTTACAGTTTACCGTTTACCGTTTACCGTTTACGGTTCCATAGCCTTGAACCCTCTAAGCTCCCCCTCTAAGATAGAGGGGGTGCCCTTTAGGGCGGGGGCGTATGACAGCCCCAACGGGGCGATATAATACAGGATAGGGCTGAAGCCCTATCTCATGTTGCATCCACCCCACCATCGCCCTGTAGGGGCGAAATAATGTAGGATAGGACCTATTTATTTACGATCGACATTGTGGCCGAAACACTTGATGGCAACATTGAAGCCTATGAAGTGAAACGTAATCCAAAGAAGTACTCCCCTGCCCGGTTGGAAGAAAAAGTCACA
>CACZXN010000003.1:0-28569 GCA_902785075.1 uncultured Bacteroidales bacterium
TAATAAAAAAGGGAAATACAAAAATCTGCTACTTAGCTTGACTGATAGCAACGAAGAAATCATTAAGACACTTATCGATTTCCGTAACTCCATAACTGCATGAACCAATCGCTACCAAAACTCATCCGTGTTATAGCATTCGATGCAGACGACACTCTTTGGGACAATCAAGTTCTCTATGACGAAGTTGAGCGCCACTATTGCCGTCTTATGGCTCCTTATGGAAAAGAAGATGAGATTCGCCGTCAACTATTCGAAGTAGAGAGTGCCAACATGCCGACGATGGGGTACGGCACCAAAGCTTTCATATTGTCGCTCCTACAGAATGCACTAGAAATGAGTAACGACACAATACCTGCAGCTGTTCTCCATGAAATCCACGCTCTCGGGACAAAACTCCTTCATAATCCGGCAACACCCTTTCCTGGTGTCCGTGAAACACTCTCTAAACTCAGGAAATCTGAACGCTATCAACTCGTGTGCTTCACAAAGGGAGAACTACTTGATCAAGAGAACAAGTGTATGCGTTCGGGGCTTCGTCCGTTCTTTCATCACCTCGAGATCACTTCTGACAAATCTGAGCAAGACTACATCAACCTTTGTAATAAACTCGATGTCAATCCTACTGAATTCCTCATGGTAGGTAACTCTTTCAAATCAGACATCCATCCTATCGTTAAATTAGGCGGCTTTGGAATCCACATTCCCTATAAACGTATGTGGCAGTATGAGCATATCGAAGAATATGAACACCCCCATGTGCTCCATGCCCAGCAGTTCTCAGACATCCTTCAGTGGTTGTAGAGAAATAACCCTGCCTTATCGTCGGATAACCCTGCCTTATTGGGTAATAAGGGTGGATTATTATTTGTAAATGTTCCATTATAATATAACCTCTCCCTACCCTTCCTCCAGGGAAGGGTGTTACAAATAAAAGAGCGATGCTTGTGTGCACCGCTCTTTGTTTCATCAGTCGTCGACGGGTTCTTTGACCGTGCGACTATATACGGGGTTGTTGCCGTTCCACGTGTAGATGTACTTGATGTAGGCATCGAAGGTGTACTCAGAAATGATGAAGTCCTTACCCTTGCGTGGCAGGATGTAGTCAACATATTCTGCACCGGTGCCCTTGAAGTTGTCCACCGGACTTGCCTCAGGCTTCAGCGTGGCATTCTTCGGGTCATAGTCGTAGAAGCAGATGACGCTGATAACGGGGTCAACAGGTGAACTGACCTGAATGGCGAAGAGACGATGACCGTTGTCACGACGCCAAACACATGCTTCCATCGAACTGCCATCGGTAGCACCTGAATCCCAGCATACATAGCCGTTAGGACGATCGACGATGATCTCGGTGTCGTATTCTTCATCGACCTCATGGGTGAACTTAGGATCTTTAGCCAGGTTGAGCAATTCATCGACGATGTAGGTAGGCCATGCCTTATTGAAGGCTTTGACGAGGGTGACAATGTCGGGTGTCTTACCTCCATTAGGTACTTTGATGGTGCGTTTAGCCCATCCTTTACCAACCTTGACCATATCGTCGTTGTTGTAGGTATCCATCGTGTATGCTACATATCTTGACGATGGTTTCATTTGGGCATTTGCCTGCTGACCGCAGAGCCAGAGAATGCCGCATAGGAATAAAATGACTGTTTTCATGTGAATATAAATTTGCTATAAATAATTTAACTTTCTGAAGTTATTGAAGTTATCGAAGTTACCGCTTCGCTCGACAAATGACTGCTGATGTTTGCATCCTATGGTATCGTCGGAATGAAGAGCGAAGGTCTGAGCGGTAACTTCGAGGCCGTAAGGCCGCTAACTTCGCTAACTCCGTTAACTTCTATTTCTACTTCCATTTTTACTTCTTTTCTCAACTTGCGAAAGTTGAGTAAATATAAAAAAGGTGTGAATTATTGTTCTTTCCGTTGTTTCATAATAACATAGATAATAACAGGAGCACCTAACATAGGTGTTACTGCATTGAGAGGAATAATGCCCTTCTCTCCAGGCAACACACAGATAAGATTACAGATAAGAGCAGCAGCTGCTCCACAGAGGATAGTTACAGGCAACAGCGTGTTGTGGTTCTCTGTACGCAATATCATACGTGCTACATGTGGTACTGCCAATCCAAAGAAAGCAATCGGTCCGCAGAATGCAGTAGTGACAGCAGTAAGCAGACCTGTCGCCAACAGCAGTAAGTTGCGAGTACGACGAATGTTGATACCAAGATTCTCTGCATATTGATTACCCATGAGCAGGGCATTGAGGGGTTTGATGAGCATGACAGCCATCACCAGTCCGATGATGCAACAGCTGGCAAACATTGGCATCTGCTTCATCGAAACACCTCCGAAATTACCCATTCCCCAGATGACATAACTATGAACACCTTCTTCTGTCGCAAAAAAGTTAAGCAACGAGATGGCAGAGGAGGTAATGTAACCTATCATGATACCCGTAATGAGCAGCATAAGATTGCTACGGATGAAAGTTGAAAGGAATAGGATGAGCGCCATGATGAGCATAGACCCAATAAAAGCGCCAACCAAAACGGACATAAAGCCAGAGAAGGTAACCCCTCCCGCTACAATGGCTCCACCTGTAGCTAACATCACAATGGCCACTCCTAAATTTGCACCACTGCTGATGCCAAGAATGGATGGACCAGCCAATGGGTTGCTGAAGGCCGTCTGAAGCATCAAACCAGAAACAGCTAATGAACTGCCACAGAAAAGTGCGGTCAATGCCTGAGGAAGACGTGACTGAATGACTATATATGACCAACTTTCCTTGTCAACATCACCCCCTATCAAAATCTGCAAAACGGCTTCTGCAGGTATGCTGACTGAGCCAAAAAACAGATTTGACACAAAGAGTAAAACGATAAGGACGGAGATAAAGATGATATGCTTCAAGGATTAAATCTTTACTTCAGTGTGTTGAACTTCGCATTCTTTTCTATGGTCCACTTATCACGCTTAGCAATACCACAATCAGAACCTTTGAACATCTTAGCTGCTTCCTTGTCACCTTTCAGCTGCCATTGCAGCCATGCGAGTGCTACAACAGCAAACTCTCCTCCATGTGGTTGTCCGTAGGTACCTCCGTGTCCAACTGGATAATTGACTGCACATGAAGGAACGTGATTGATACGATGGAAGTCATCCATTCCATTACCGTATGCGATATCTGACTCACCACCAAGAAGATACATAATAGGAGAATGAATCTCCTTCAGTTTTTCTTTTGGAGGCATCGGCATACCACCAACGGCCTGACTAGCATTCTGCTGATTAAACAATCCACTATTACAAATCATCAAACAGGTAATACGTTTGTCAGCACAGTTGTAAAGGGTCTGAAGGCCACCACATGACATACCTGAAACACAAATGTTCTTCAAGTCAATCTTTCCAAAATAAGGAGAATTAGGATCAGAATTGACAGAGAACACCCAATCTAACGCTTGAAGTTGCTGTTCGGTAGTAGACATAGCACCACGATAAGGCTGATCGTCCATCGGGATAAAACCAGTAGCTACGACGATAAAGCCGTAAGAAGCTATTTCGTTCAAAAACTTATAGTGCTCAAACGGAGAGTTGTTGCAAGCTCCATTACCCCACACCAACACGGGAAGTTTCTGACTCTTGCCAAAGGACGACAAATTCTGGGGAACAAAGATCGTGTGTTCGGCAAGTGAAATATCTTCTTTCATTATTGCCTTATAAGGTCCTGTTCCTCCATCTTCTACGATACGAGACTTCTGTGCAAAGCCTGCGATTGCAATTGTTGCAAATACGGATGTGATAAAAAGTCGTTTCATAATTTTAGAATATCTAATAGTTCAAGAATCAACTAGTTCAATATATTATTATCGTGCTATTTCACTTTCCATACATCAAGAGTGATTCCACCACCTGCACCACCAAAACCAGGCTGACAAAGGAACAGGCACTCATTCAACCAAGCGTACTTGCTATCTTTCGGAGCTTCAAACTTTGGAGCGCAACGAAAATACATGCCACCCTGGCCACCCATCTTAATGATACCATTGTTGCGAACATGGATAGTCACACCATCATCGGTACGAATACAATAGATTGCCTCTACTTCGTTGCGGCCATCAACAGCCAACTGATAGTCCGCACCTCCCGGCAAAACCTCACCTTTAATGTTTGGCCCCTCAAATGTACCACCCGTGATAGGTATGATGGTACGCGTACCCTTTCCATTATTGCCTGACGAATATGCCTGACCAAGGGTTACATTTAGACGTACTACGTACTCTAGTTCCGGAGCCTTAGGTTCACCATTCTGCTGTTGAGGAGCACCGAAACCGAACTGAGCTTTCGCTGTTGAAACGAGAGCAAGAAGCATAATTGCTGTTAATAGTTTTTTCATTGTTTGTTGTTTATTAGTTATTAATTTGGTTGAAAATATGTTGCAAAGATAGTAAAAAGTTGAGAAATAAAGAATGAAAGATTAAAAAAATGAAGAAAATTGTAAATTGTAACGGCTAAATAGTAAATATTTCTTATCTTTGCCCAAAGAATTAAACTTGTGGGCATCATGAAGGAATATAGCGAACAAGAAAAAAGTTTTAATCTTCTATTCGAGTCAACCATCAAGAGCCACTGGAATCGTCCTGCTCTGACAGACTATCAAGGACAGACACTCAGCTATGCTGATGTGGCTCTGCAAGTGGAACAATTCCATATTTTATTTCAAAAGGTTGGCATTAAACCAGGCGAGAAGATTGCATTGTGCGGAAAGAATTGCTCAAACTGGGCTGTTGCGTTCTTTGCTACAGTAACCTATGGCGCTATTGCCGTACCAATACTTCATGAATTCAAACCTGAGCAGATACAGAATATCATCAATCATTCTGACTCCAAATTGTTGTTCGCAAGCGACAACATCTGGAAAGAAGTCGTCGCAGAAGGGCTACGAATTGACACGAAGGATTTTATCGGTGTCATCAACGTACATGACTTTTCTGTATTGGATGAAAAGAACCTACCACAAACTTCGCTCAGCAACTTGATGTCACAACTTCCACAGATGCTAAACGAGGAATACCCAAACGGGCTCAAAACTGAAGATATTCACTATCGGAATAGTTATGGTGACGATTTGGCCATTATCAACTACACATCTGGTTCTACAGGAAAATCAAAAGGTGTGATGCTATCGCAGAAAAACCTTTGGAACAATATCCGATTTGGTATAGATGAGTTGGAAGATCACATTGCCCATGATGGTACTGTCGTCAGTATTCTACCAATGGCACATATGTATGGACTAGCCTTCGAGATACTGAGCGAGATTTGCATGGGTATGCACATTTATTTCCTTACCAAGCTATCCCCGACTTTAATCTTTAAGGCATTCTCGGAAATTCGCCCTACCCTCGTCATATCCGTACCACTTATTATCGAAAAAATCATCCGCAGAGCAGTAGTTCCAAAGCTTCAGGATGTCAGAATCCGCACATTGCTTCATTTGCCTATTGTAGGCACGCAGATCAAACGGAGTATCTGTCGCAAACTGACAAAAGCATTTGGCAACAGGTTCTACGAAGTGATTATAGGTGGCGCAGCTTTTTCTGAAGATGTTGAGAAAATCTTGAAAGACATAGGATTCAGATATACAGTCGGATATGGCACAACTGAATGTGCTCCACTTATAACTTATGCCCACTGGTACGATTTTCCTCAAGGCAGTTGTGGACGTGCCATCCACCGCATGCAATTACGCATCAATAGCAATGATCCTGCTAATGAAGTTGGAGAAATACTGGTGAAAGGTGACGGTGTGATGTTGGGCTATTTCAAGAATGAAGAAGCCACTCGCGAAGCACTTGATGCAGACGGCTGGTATCACACAGGAGATTTAGGTGTCATCAGCCCAGATGGTAGCCTATACATCCGAGGTCGATCAAAAAATATGCTTTTAGGCCCTAATGGACAAAACATCTATCCAGAAGAGATTGAAGACAAACTCAATGCTCAGTTACTCGTTGCTGAGAGTGTTGTAATTCAAAATAACGATCGTCTCTACGCACTTATTTTCCCCGATGCTGACGAAGTAGAAAAAATGCATGTGACCAACTTGAAAGAAGCTATGGAAAGTATTCGAAAGGAAGTAAATCAGGAATTGCCTGCATACGAACACTTGGCTGGCATCAAACTGATGGAGCATGAATTTGAGAAAACACCAAAGAAAAGTATCAAACGGTTTTTGTATCTGAATGAAACAATATGATTCGGTTATTAAAGAATACTAGCCGGTTATTGGCGGCTAATGCCTCATTATTTGTGACGGCAATCGCAATCCTCACCTTTTTCCTTCCTGATTTATTTGTATGGGTACGTGGAACAACCCAAACTGTGATTCTTGGCATTATCATGTTGACAATGGGACTGACCCTCACCACAGATGATTTTCGCATTCTCGCCAAACGCCCATTAGACATTTTAATTGGTGCTGCAGCCCAATTTTTCATTATGCCTTGTGTGGCTTATCTGTTGGTAAAGGTATTCCACCTTGAACCAGCACTTGCCTTGGGAATACTTCTTGTTGGATGTTGTCCTGGAGGTGTTTCAAGTAACATCATGTCATACCTCTGTCATGGAGATGTAGCATTCTCTGTAGGAATGACTTGTGCATCTACCCTCCTCGCACCTTTGATGACACCTTTACTCATGGAACTGACTGCAGGAGAAATTATCGAGATAGATGCTATCGGTATGTTCATAAACATCCTGATTGTAACGATTATTCCGGTTGGTATCGGTTGCTTCCTCAACTACACCTTCTCCAAACGGTCTTATTTCCCAACAATCCAATCTATGATGCCAGGAATCAGTGTCATCTGTCTGGCATGCATCGTAGGTGGTGTGATTTCAACAGTTCACGACGAACTGATTTCTAGAGGCTTCGTGCTCTTCATTTGGACCTTCGCCGTTGTTCTTTGCCATAACACCTTAGGATACTTGCTGGGCTATTTAGCTGGAGTTGTCTCTAAATTCAACAAAGCTAAAAAACGCACCATCAGTATCGAGGTAGGTATGCAGAATGCGGGTCTTGCCACCGTTTTGGCTGGTACGTTCTTCGCTGCTCAACCTCTTGCAGTACTTCCTTGCGCAATCAGTTGTGCTTGGCATAGTATTAGTGGCACCATCCTTGCAGGATTATTTGTATGGTGGGACAAGAGAAAAGGTGAAAAAAATTGACGAGCAACTACTCGTCAATTACTTCTATTTGTACTCCATCTTGAACCAACTGCTCCATGTACGAACGGATACGCTCCAACCCATTTCCTTGAGGCCAAGCATTCGAGCCATGAGTATCGATACTACTGCCATCAGCGAACTTGGCGGTAAACATCCAAGATTCACCATCGAGCACTTCCCACTTTGGCAAGTAGCGCTCCTTATACTCATACATTTTCTCTTCCTCCATAATCTGGCGGAAATGCAATACTTCATCTGCTGATAGATGTTTTTCGAAAAGTGGTCCGTACGACTCTTTCATTGCTCGCAACACCATTTCTCCGTTCACATCCTTCATCATCTCACCTTCAAAGATATATCCAGCCATCGTACCCGTATTCGTATAGCGGATACCAATAAGTTCCGCCTCGGGCATCTTCTTCGTAGCACACCCCATCCACATCATCAATAATCCGAGAACAACTGCACTAACTGACAGATATGATTTGTTCATTTTTTTGTTATTGTATCAATCCTGCAGTCACCAATCCTCGACGAGGATCATCTGCAGCTGCTTTTGTGTTAAAGACTCCTGGATCACGATCGGGTTGCCATGTTCGATATTGAATCAAAGGCATTTCTGGGTCGGAAACATTCACGAGTAAGAACAAGAACCCTGTATCACTATAGGTGCTTGAGAAGTAATCCTGACGGAGGTTGATGCCGAATCGTGCGTCATACATCTTGTCCAATATACAATCGCTGAAATGGATATTGATGAACTCATTCATCTTGGTATAGGATGCCTTTTGGTTATTAGTTGTCTTGATAGTAATATTCTTACCTTCGCTGGCAGCCTTTGTTCCCGAAGCTTTCTTCAGCAGGTGGCCTGTAATGATGACAGCCTCATCATCAAAAATGCTCTTGATATAGTCAAGTCTGTGCAGAGCAAAAGCCGTCTGATAGTTCTCAAGGAAAGTGGCCAACAGCGTACAAGTGCTGTCTCCCCAATATTCCAAATGCTGTTCAGTATAGATTTGCTCACGGGTAGGTTTATCAAGTCCGAAAGCAACACACTCGATCAAATCATCTGCATTGAATGTAAAGGTAACATCCTCGATAAACACACGTTTATTATTCTTATACGTGAACCGCATCGGAATACTACGACAGATAATCTTATCACGATAAGGGAAACAGTGTAACTCAGGAATCGTCAAAATCTCAGCGTTACCATAATGAATCAACTGGTCGAACATCTCATAGCCTTCAGGTGTGAAACTACTCTTAACAGAATCGTATTTCTTTGCCTTGATAGCATCAGCGATACTCATCACTGTCTTGGTAAAATCCTTAGCCTGCGTACGTTTCATAAAGGCATTCGTAGGTGTTGCCTGTTCCTGAGCAACTTCCTCAAACTGAGCCTTCACTTCCTTCATCTTCTTCTTGTCACCGAAATCCACAGTTGCATTTGCTTCACGGAAATTACTATCGCCATACATATTCATCAGATACTCCAACTCTGGATCGTTTCGCATCTCATTGCGATACTCATACTCATAACGAAGATGAAGTTTGTTTTCGTCATACGACTTGATAGTAGTGACATACGACATCCCATCTTTGGCTGCGTGGCTCAAGTCGCTCATACGCAAACCATCATGATAACGGAAATCCAAACTTGCTACAGGCTTATCATTATAAGTCGTAAACAGTTTGATGTTCTGTCCGTCAATTTCAGCCACTTCTGTCTTAAGGTTACGGAAGATATCCCTCATCTGCTGAGGAATCCATGTAATCAACATATGATCGTTATACTTCACATTGCCTGCATCCTCAACACTCTTCAGCAGACAGAGTCCCCAATAATAGAATCTAAGAGCATCATCGATTCGCCCCAGTTTCTCTGCATTCTGCGCATCAATACAATGCTGTACCACTCGCTGACGTCGTGCTTGATATGTACTATCAAGTTGCTCCTTTGCGATATATGCCATCACACGACACTGAGGAGGATTTGCCAAAATCAGCACATGTGTACCTTTGAGTTGACCAGCTGCCTTAATCTTGATGACATTCACGTCTTCCATCTCAGTCTGAACGTCTTGTCCGTTCTGAATGTTACGCATCGTAGAGGTCTGGTCACTCACCACCTTTGCAGAGATGGAGGTCAACAAATCTTGTTTTGCATTCTGGGTAGCTTCATTCACATTTGCTCCATCACCAAAGCCCCACAAGTATCGTTGACTATCGTTCTGAATAGCTTGCGCTTTTCGCTGATTCTCTCGCAAATTTTGTGCGCAGACAACATATGGAATAGCCAACACAAGCAGTGTACCAAACATGCGAATCATATTATACTTCATCATAGTTACCTTCTATACATTAATCGTTAAATTGACTACTATCAACTAATTAGGGGTTAGGATTATCGTTACGACCTGGCGTAAGGCGGGTCTTGAACGACATCGTTTCACTATAGGTTGTTCCAGCTGCGCTCGTAGCGTATGCCTTCACATAATAAGTTGTTCCTGAGTGCAAGTTAGGTATCGTTACGGTTGCTTCCTCTCCATTAAGAGTACCTACTGCACGTGAACCCTGGTCAACCATTTGAGGATCTTCTGCATACAGCACTCCACATGCTGTGATTGGCAAGGCTTCTGAAGTAGCGCTGAAGGTCAGTGTTGCTTCATCCATCTTTATATTGGTGGTATGTGGCAGATAAACAACTGGCATAGTTGCACCTCGCTGGGTGATTTGGATTAATTTCTCGACGTTACCTCCCAGAGGTGACGCAGTCGCCACAACGACATAGACGACACGTTCTTGCTGCGATGGGTTCGGATCGAATTCCATCGTAACATCGACAGGCATTCCACTTGGATCTCCAATCATTTGCCTCTGATTATTGAAAACAAAACGCACCCAATCCCAATCACCTGCAGGTGAAAGGCCTGTCACTGTTGCGTCCCAACGGAAGTTCGATATCACACCAAAGGTAGCTGTTCCACCTGCAGCGCTGACTTCATTCGCAGGAGTTAGCTGCAACTTAGGCGTACGTCCACCAACTTGTACGTAAACAGTAACAGGAGCTGCTTTATGATCAGCATCCGTCAAAGTAATCGCACCAATGAGCGCATCTGAATTTGGATTTTCATTAGCATGAATGGTCAGTTGCTGATTACCTTCCCCATTCACTGACTGCCCGTTATTGATGGTCAACCATTCGATTGAACTGGTAGCTGTCCATTGAGAATTACTTGCGACCTCAAGGGTTTGATTACCGCCCTCATAAATGAAGAACATCGATGCAGGAGACGGAACCACAACAATAGCACCTGGACGCTGATTGACTGTAACGATACGCTCAATTCCATCACCTGTCTTGATGGTGATGGTACCCGTCTGAGTTGTCGGAACTGTACTGGCGGCTACATCGAACAAGATACTTTGGCTACCGCTACCTCGACCTGCAGAAGGCTGAGTGATGGTAATCCAATTGACATCTGAGGTTACCGTCCATGCGCAGTTTGCCTCAACTGGAATAACATGATCTTTAGAGGCCTCTCCGCTGACGTTGATAACGGTTCCAGCTGCCAAGCGGTCACCGCTGACAACCTCTGCCTCGAGATTGTCTCCGCTACAAGCGGTCATGACTGCTGCTATGATTGGCAGCATCATCACTATGCTATATTTTTTATGCTTCATCATCTTATATACTATTTTTATATATAAACTATCTATCATAAATTCAGTTCAAAGGAGGTCTGGTTTTACTTTCCGAAATTCAGGAGAACACCAAGACTGACTGAGAATCCTCCAGCGCTGAAATCGCCTGCTTTGGCTGCTCTATCAAACGTATCATCCTTGCTGATTGGTATTGCAAGTTCTGGAGCAAGGAACACATAAACACGGTGAGCAGGTACACCCAGAATCTTGGCACCCAAAGTCAGGCTTGTTGCCTTTGCTCCATCTGCATACTTGGTTGTTCCTTCAATCAAATTGCTTTTGAGTGTCTGAGCCATCACACCAATTTGTGGAGTGATACCCAAACGTGGAACCAGACGAATCTGGTAGCCTACACGCAATGCGAAAGAGTTGATTTTGTAATCGTTGACGCTATTCAGGTTATGACCTTCACCAAATACATTCGTGTACATATATGCCTTCTTGGATTTGCTCATACCCAAGGTGTACGACAACTGGGCATCGATATTGTTCCATACAGCACCTGCATAGGCTGAAATTCCTGAGAGTGAACTCAATGTGTAGCCTACTCCGAAGTAGAATGCCCATTTACTCTTGATATAGTTGATTGGCTCCAAAGTGATGGTATCCACGGTTGTCTCGTTATGACGAACGAGGATGTTCGGATAAGATGTCACATAGCCCTTGCGAGCAATCTCGAATTGGTGAGTACCTACTGGCAACACGTTGATATCAGTCAGGTCAATCGACTTATCACCATCATACGTGGCTACCACGTTACGAGGACGAGTATAGATTTGAATATTACCCGTATGAGGTGTTGGCGCATCAGCTGTGATGTCGTTCTGTGCCTGAGGCTTTACGGTAAAGATGGTTACTGCATCATTGCAGTCAGCCTTACGAGTAATCACCTCATGGGTTCCTTCCTTCAACATTGCCTTCCATGTACCGGCTCCCACACGTTCACCTTGATAGAATATTTCTGCGTTCGGGTCTTCGTTCACTGTGACGGTCACATCCCCATAATGAGGAGTCTGGTCAATCATCTGGATGTTGAACGACTGCTGGTGCGTGTCCCCTTTCTTCTTGGCCTCCACTTCTATCTGGGTCTTTCCTTCGAAGCGGTCCTTCTCTGCTACAACCTGATATTTTCCGTAAGGCATGAAGTGATTGTAGATTGGTGTCACACCCACATACTTACCGTCAATAGTAACTCTTGCTTCTGTTGTTCCTGTACTATTGATATTTACAAAACGTCCGCTACCCACATTGAGCAACATTTCATAGGTTGAACCTTTACCCAAAGCAACAGGGTACTCATACTCCACACGTCCGAAGAGGGCGTGACTGATGGTAATCGACTGAGCAGACGATGGTGCGAACACCCAAATCTCGTTTCCGTGGGTCTCGGTAGTCAAGAATCCACTGGTAACACCACCATAGAAACTGAAACCGTCAACCTGCGGAGCAAACACCTTGATCAGTGCACAACGGTCTCCGTTAGGGTCCCTGACAGTGATATTCGTAGCCATACCACTTTGGTCATTGATACGCTGTTCGAAATTATCGACTGTCAGCTGGGCTTTCATGGCTATCGTCATGAGAAGCGCCACACAGAGTAACAAACTCTTTTTCTTCATAATCTATCTTATTTATTTTATTCTTATTTCACCATTACTTTCTTGCCGTCAATAATATATACTCCCTTTGTAAGCTGACCATCCTCAACCTTGCGGCCTGTCAGGTCATAGATACCCTCCTTTGCTTTGGCTGCCATCGGGATTTCACGAATGGCATCCACTTCTGTGTCGAAGATATCCATATAGCGTTTTGCTGGGTAATTTCCTGTCGGAACGAAGTATGCCTCGAACGGACGTGCTATGCGATTTGGTCGTTCGCTTGAGAACACGCTACCTGGCAGATGTCCGTCGTATGCATCACCCACATTCAGCAGGAATGCATCTGGGTTCTGGTAATCAGCATTCGCATAGTTTGGAACGAATACTCGGAACTGGCTTTCCACAACCATTGGTTCGTGAGTTGGATAAATTTCCACATTCTTTGCGATGAACGTAATCTGTCCTGTCAGGATGTAGCTGTCCCAATAGTCTGGGTCGTTTGGCATAGATATAATATAAGGTCTGTTCGCCCTTATCTGATCTGCCTCTACAAACTCATCCTGATGGGTGAACTCATAGAGCCAGAACGGCTTGTCACCGTCATATTCTATCTGCTCGTCGAGCAGGCTTGCGATTGGATAAATCTCACCCTTGGTCTCGTGTATGTAGGTCTCTACATCGAATGGCACCACGATGCTCTCCCATCCCTGACATGTACCGATCTTGGTTGCCTGATTGTAGCTGTGAGTATAGCTAATTAGTGTCGCTTTGACAGGTTCCGGACAATAGAAGTCGTTTCCGCCATTCGGGGCATCAGTCAGCACAATCTTCTCAGCGATGCGAGTCTCCAAATCTACAACATTCGTCACATTGGCTGGAGCTTTGGTAACATCAGGCAAGAAGAACAACAAGTTCGGGTTGTTGAACTCTCCCATCGCAGCAGCCGTGAGTGCCACATTCGTTCTCCACGTGATGGCAGCCAAATGTGGACAATGGTTGAACAAATCTACTGATATGCTGTCAATCGATTCTGGTATATCTATCGCTTTCGTTTCGTGCAAGTCGGCAAATGCTTTCTCTGCCAAAGCAGTAACGTGCCAATGAATGTTTGCGTATGGCACCTCTGATGGTACATACAACTCTTCTTCTGCATGAATCACGTGTGCAACCATCACCTGATGTTCGCTCTGCTGGTGACGTACCCTGTAAACGATGCCGTTCACCTCAAACTCTGTGATGATTTGTTCGCCTGTGCCTGTCAAATAACCTGGGTTGCTTGGTCCACCATCGATGTGAGCATAGTCTGCATTGAAGTTTGGCTCACTATATGTTGTTCCCTTCTCACCAACGAGGTTCGTACAACCAGCAAACATCTCGTGACCTTCGTCAGTCAATGCTGCTGTAGTCCATCCTGGACCTACAATGATGGTTTTCAGGTGAGAACATCCTTGGAACATACCCCACATCCTTGTCACATGCGAGGTGTTGAACGAACTGAGGTCGAGTTCTGTCAGACTCTCACAGCTGGCGAACATTTCCTGCATATCCGTCATGTTGTCTGTCACAAGATACTGCAATCCGTGGATTGCCGTCAGTTTCATACAACCGGCAAAGATGTAGCCACTGCTTTCCAACGTATTGAAGTTTGCGAACGAAGGATCGATATCGATGGTCACGAGTGTTTCACGTGCATGATTGTATTCATAGCCATTCAGCAACTCGCCCCAAGGCAATGTCATTCCTTCCGTATGCGAAGCCATATTCTTATCGTAATACAGCGTCATCTTCTTCATCTGGTCTGTCAACACACCGTAAGCCATTATTTCATCAAGAACAACAGGAGCATTCTTGTCTGTCAACAGACCTGGATTATTCTCTCCTCCGTCGATATGGGCAAAGGCGACACCTGTACGCTCCTGAGTATATTCTGTACCCATTCCACCCTTCAGATGAGTACATCCGATGAAGATGTCGTTACCGTTGACAATACTTGCAGTTGACCATCCGTTTCCTACATAAATAGTTGTAAGCTCCTCACAATTTGCAAACATACCATGCATACTTACCACTTTTGCAGTATTGAACGTACTCAAATCAAGTTCTTTCAGTGAAGAACAAAGAGCGAACATCGCTGTCATATCCGTCACATTATCGGTCTTTAGATATTCAAATCCTGTGATACTCTCCAACTGGCTGCATTCAAGGAACCAGCTTGCAGTGCTCGTCAAAGTCGTATAGTTAGCAAATGAAGGATCAAATACAACTGACTTCACCACCGAGCGGGCGTCGAACATCTCATCAGGAAGACTCTGACCATTAAATTTGGCAACAATACCATCGGTATGTAAACCCTCATCATAATAGAATGTCAACTCCGCCATGTCATTTCTCATAACAATATATGGCCTTGGTGCATTCGCATCTGTGAAGTATCCTGGATTAGCGGTTCCTCCATCAATTCGGGCAAATGTCACTCCTGTTCGTCCTTGTTCATATACCGTTCCTTGTCCTCCCTTCAGGTTATAACAATTCTCGAACATATCATCTCCGCTTGTAACATGAGAGTTGTCCCATTTTTCACTTGCATAAATCTTTGTAAGATTCTCACAACCCGCAAACATGCTTACCATTCTCGTTGCACTATGAGTATCGAAGTTACTCAAATCAAGCTCCGTCAATCCTGTACAACCCACAAACATGCCGCCAAAATCAAGTACGTTCCCAACGTCGAAACTGCTGACATTGAGGGTCGTCAAAGTCAAGCAACGATTGAACATACTGCTCATGTCCGTCACCTTTGCAGTATTGAACGAGGTAACATCCAACGTCGTCAAAGCAGAACAGTTATAGAACATACTTCCCATACCTGTCACCTGTGCGGTATTGAAGTTCGGCACAAGGAGTGTGGTCAATGAACCACATTGATAGAACATATCTGTCATGTCAGTCACTTTCGCTGTGTTGAAACTACTAAGGTCAAGACCCGTCAATTGTTCACAGCTGGTGAACATACCCTTCATATTTGTAACGTTCTCCGTATTGAAGCTCTGCAACTCAAGATCTTTCAGCTTAGAGCAGCTACCAAACATATACTGCATGTCAGTAACGTTTGACGTATTGAATCCATCAACTGCCAGATGCTCAAGATTCATACACAAATAGAACATACAGCTCATATCCGTCACATTCGCCGTCTTCAAATTTTCAATTCCCTGAACGGAGTTGAGACTTGTGAAGTTCTCAAACCAATGAGCAGTGCTTGTCAGACCTGTATATTCTTTCATTGATTCGTCAAACTCAACTTTTACAATCCCTTGATGACTTCCATTCCATGGACGATCACTAAAGTTAGCAAATGGTCCAACATCCATTCCTGCTCTATCTGCCTTCTTATCATCATAATAGAACTTCAATGTCTGACCGCTTGCAACATAACCCTCTAATACAGCATATGGTTCGGGATCTCCTGTATTACCTTTCTCTTGTATATGTTGGAACAAACTCCAATTTGGAGTATTCTGATAAACCTCAACCTTGCCTGCAGGTACATAAAGAATTGCTTCCTCGTAATTCTTTGCGTCGAAGAAGGAACTCGATATTTCAAATGGATTTTCCATATTAGCCGTTACCGACTGTAATCCTGTACAACCAGAGAATGAATAGGAACCAGAACCACTGAGAAGACCTGCATGAAGAACAACAGATGTCAATCCTGTACAACCATTAAATTCGTATCCATAGTCGTTCAACGAGGTCAAACTCTCAGGAATGACAAGTTCTCCTATGAACCCTGTACACCCTTGGAATACAATGCTGCCAATATATGTAAGATTTGCAGGGAGAACCAATTGACCAGTAAAACCTTTACAGTTACCAAAAGCCAATCCATCAATAAAGGTGACAGAATTCGGAATAGTTAGTTCACCTGTGAATCCACATTCGTTAAACGCACGTTCGCCAATCTTAGTGACTCCATCATGAATGGTTAGTGTCCCTGTTAAACCGCTACACTTCTGGAATGTTCCTGCACCGATTTCTGTAACTACAGTTGGAATCACTAACGAACCAGTCAAACCACTACAATAGTTGAAGGCATACGCACCAAGAGTCTTCAAACTTTCTGGGAAGGTAAGCGACCCAGTCAAACTGCTACAACCCGAGAATGCTCCCTCTCCGATTTCCTCTACTCCATTCGGGATATGGAGTTCACCAGTCAAATTGCTACAACCACCAAAAGCCTCTTTTCCAAGCGACTTTAGCGTTGTAGGCAATACAAGTTCACCTGTATAACCCGTACAACCATAGAATGCTTGACTGCCGATGCTGACTACACCCTCAGGAATGACAAGTGAGCCAGTCAAACCGCCACACTGATACAGTGCATAGTTACCGATTGAAATGACCTTGAACCCATTGATGATTGACGGGATAGCCACTTCACCTTCTGTAGTATTAGGAATAGCAGACCAGAATGGAACAAGCGGATGACAAATCTCGCACGTTTGATCAGCTACACTGACAATCTTATAATGCCATTCCAATCCATTGATAATATATGTCAGATACAGACCATCAACATAGTTCGGATTCTTGTCTGTGAAATATCCAGGATTAGCGGTGCCCCCATCTATGTGAGCGTAGGCTGCATCAGTATGATTTGAATCGTAAGCAGTACCCATTCCTCCGACAAGTTTTTCGCAGTTCCTGAACATATAAGTACTTGATGTTACCTTTTCCGTATTCCAATCACTACCAACGATTATTGTTTGTAAGTTAGAACAGTCTTCGAACAGACTATACATATTTGTCACATTATCCGTTTTGAAACTACTTAAATCCAAAGATATCAAACCAGAACAACCCTCGAAGACGCTCCACAGAGATGTCACGTTAGACGTATTGAAACTACCCAAATCAAGAGAGGTCAATCCTGAACAGCCAAAGAACATCCTGTCCAAATATGTAACTTTATCAATATTATAACCGCCTAAATTAAGAGACATCAAACCAGAACAACCTCTAAACATTTCGCCCATATCCGTCACGTTAGAGGTATTGAAACCACTGACATCCAATGATGTCAAACTAGAACAATCGCGGAACATCATATACATACTCGTCACGTTAGACGTATTGAAACCACTAACTTCTAATGAAGTCAAACTAGAACAGCCTCTAAACATATCGCCCATATCCGTCACGTTTTCCGTCTTGAATTTGGTCACATCGAGACTTGTCAATCCTGAACAATTTGCAAACATAGCCTCCATCGAGGTCACATTCCCTGTATCGAAACCGCTCACATCAAGGGCTGTCAATTTAGAGCACCCATTGAACATAAATCCCATATCTGTCACGTTTCCTGTTTTGAAGAGGCTCACATCAAGTGCAGTTAAGCTAGAGCAACCACTAAACATAGACCGCATCGTAAATACATTCTCTGTATCGAATTTGCTCACGTCCAGACTCGTCAAGCCTGAGCATTGTGCAAACATCTGGAACATAATCTGTGCTTTCGATGTATTGAAGCCACTGACATCAAGACTTGTCAAACCATCACAGCCATAGAACATGTATTGCAAATTTACGGCATTCTGTGTATCGAACCCTTTCACATCGAGATCTGTCAGTGAAGAACACTCATAGAACATCGCCATCATGTCTTCCACCTTACCAGTATTCAAATATTCAATATGTTTAATTGAAGACAAATTGTGACAACGATTAAACCAATATGCCGTACTAGTCAAATCTGTATATTCTTTAAATGATTCGTCAAACTCAACAGTTGTGATAGATTCACGAGCATCATACCAACCACGATCATCATCTACATACTGACCAGAGTTCGGATCGTAATTACCAGTAAACGGTCCCACACTCATACCACCCTTTGCAGCCTTCTCATCATTATAATAGAAGGTCAAAGTCGTTCCTTCCAATACAGCGTAAGGTTCTGGGTTCTGAGCAAACGTCTTTGTTGGTAGTAAAATGGACAGCGTCCATAGTAGAGTTAATATTAGTTTCTTCATCTGATATATTTAGTTTATTGATTTCTTGTAAAGCACATTTGATTCATAGATGCAAATTTGCAACTTTTTTTCTTAATACACAAACAATTACTTAAAAAAGTTTAAAAAATGCACCAAAATTCTTCTGCTAGCCCCTAATTCTTTAGAATTAATGGGTAGCAAGAGCAATAAATAAGTGTTTATGGGAGATTCAGACTCTATTTTCAAATAGTAAGCCCCTATCAATCGAAAAGTGAGGGGTCGTCAAGTGGCGGATTATCTGTTTCAAGGATTTTCAGCCAGTCATTCTCAGTGTGTTCAAAGACAGTTCTGCCGTAGGTTGGTTTGCACCCTCGCGTGACTACACGTGTCGTTCCCTCGTATCTGCACGTGTTGTTCCCTCGTGTCTGCACGTGTCGTTCCCTCGTGTCGTATAAAATAGGGGTTTGCATGTGATCCTAAATACACAGCATATTCCTATGTTTGTCATAAAACAAAAACAACAATAACCCCTGTTAAGAGCATAAGTCTTTTCAGACTTTTGTGGAACTTCAAGGAGACGAGCCATTGTAATTTACGATTAGACAATTGACTATTGATTTACGATTGAATAATTTGACGATTTTAGACAGCCCTGAAGGGGCAAAATAATTTAGGATAGGACCTATTTATTTACTATTTGACCATTGACCATTGACGATTGTTTTTAATTGATTTATTTACATATTCTCACATTATACTCCCCGCCCTAGAGGGAGGGGCAAGGGGGAGGGTCTTTTCTCTCCTCCCCTCCCTCAAAGGGAGGGGTAAGGGGGTGGGTCTAATAAAAACAATAGTAATATCTGTTTTCCAAGCTTTGGAAAGCCGATGTATTTGCTTTTGAAAGTTTCTAAAACTTGAAACCTGAATCTTGAATCCTGAAACTTAAGTGTTTTTGATGTTTTTTTCTAAATCACGCACAGGATTTTGCAAGTGATCCTAAGTTTGTTTGCGCATCACAAGCGAATAACCGATTTGGATTTAATACTCCTTTTTATCTTCTTTTGCCATCCACATTCGGAAAGTAAGGAGGGCTTCGTCGCGCAGGAGTGGGATGATTGGAACAGTACGCTCATCGAGCGGACGATCCAGTTCCTCGTAGATGAAATCGTCTGCGAAGTCTATATCGCGTGCATCCTTACGATTGTTGCCGTAGAAGATGCGACTGATGCGTGCCCAATAAATGGCACCCAAACACATTGGACAAGGTTCGCATGAGGTATAGATGGTAGCTCCGCTGAGGTCGAAGGTGCCTAATCGTCTGCATGCCTGTCGGATGGTATTCACCTCAGCATGTGCTGTGGGGTCGTTATCGATCGTCACACTATTGCTGCTACCAGCAATCACTTCACCATCTTTCACGATGATGGCTCCAAAGGGTCCCCCACCCCGTTCTACGCTCTCATTTGCCAATCGGATGGCCTCACGCATATACTGCTTATCTTGTTCTGTAATCGTCATATTCGTCTAGTTTTCTGTATTATTTTGTTCCGATTGTTGAAGAGCATCTTTCTGTTTCCATCTACGGTCTCTATATGCTCTCCATTCCTTTGCAAGGAACTGCCCGAATTTCCATAACAGGAAACCAACGATAAGGGCAATCACTACAAACATGATTGTATGACAAATATGCCAGGTAATTCCCCAAGCAGGGAAATGATGCCCGTGAAAGAAGTGTCCCATGTGATGACCCCCTTTTGCACATACTTTAGCAATTGCCGAGCCTGCTAACAATAATACTGTATCCATAATCTTTTAAGTTTAGTAATAATGTTTGCAAATATACAAAGAATATCTCGTAATTCCAAATAATCAAGGAGAAAAAGTCAGAACTGCTGCTTATGTTTCGTTTTCCTTGTATAGGTTTTCTTGGAAGGATGCACTCGGTTGAAAGAATGGAAACCAGGGCCAAGCAATTCTTGCTCCGCCTCTCGCCCACCCTTGTGCATCGCTTTGATGGCATCAAGGTTCGTAGCATTTACAACTATTCGCCTTTTCTTTTTCATGAACACATTCCTTTACTTTCCCTCTCAACAAACACCATTTATCCTACTTGACTTAACTAGGACTTAACTGCGAACTAACTGCGAACTAACTGCGAACTAACTGCGAGGTGAACTTTTATCTAACTTAGACTCTTCGCTGAGTGAATCAAGTGGTGAATTTACTGAGCAGGGATGATTTCTGCCTTGTCTGGAATGACCATCAGTTTCACATCTCCTTTGATAAAAGTGTATGCTTCATTTTCCTTATTATAGAGGTCGATTGTAAGAAGCACATCACGAGGAGTGAGTTTCTTGCCTTCCACAGTGAACAACTGACGATCGATAACAACCTGACGCTTCTCTGTCTTCAGGGTCTTCGACACGCGTGTACCGTCATAATCGTAGGTAGCTATCAGAGAGCATGATGGTGGTAGGTCTACATTGGTTTCAATGACGAGGGTATCGAACAGCTCATAGTTCTCATCGAACAGTTTACGCAACTTGACGGGTACACTTACATCCATGCCTTCCATATAGGCATCGTGGGTGGAGAGGTGTTTGTTGGCTGTTAATATCTCATAGGCGGTGAGGGAGTTTTTCTCCATCGCCTGCGAAACAAACAGACACATCTTATTGGTCTTTACGTTTACAGCCTTGATGGCCTGACGATCCTGATTCTTAGCCCATGTGATGACAGACTTGTCGTTGAAAGTAGCGCCCACCTGAGCTTTTTTACCATCGATGAGAATATCGTTGCTGTTCACAAAAAGCACCTTATAATCGTCAGCACGAAGAATGAGGATATTGAAAACTGAAAATAGTAAAATTAATGACAGTCTCATTTTATTCTGTTTTTTGATTTCAAATAGAGGTTATTGATGAATTGATAGAGCCAATAGAGGAAGGTTGGTATGTACATGTTGTACACATAACCTGTGGTCACATAGGCTATGAGTGCCACGATGAGCAGAATGGTAGGCACACTGAAGATGAAGAACAGCATGCGGAGATAGACATTCGGTAGCATTCGGGCAAATGTGAGGCGGCTCATGAGGAAATAGCAAATGATGAAGTAGATGATGAACTGCACCAAAGCCCATCCCCAATTGAAGTAATGGTCGCCTTGCTGTAATGCATTGTAGGCATTGATGCAGATGAGCGAACCAGGTTGCGGTCCGAGATAGGTGTCGTGAACATCGGTCATGAAGTCTCCGATGATAACAATCTTATCCTCGAGCTGCATGGAGATAGGATAGATGCTATCGTGAGCCAGAATGTCTGCCCCAAGGAATTCATATCTCTTCTCCAATATATTGGGGGTTTCGAGGCTGTAGTCCTCAGCCACTCGGATAGGCAGATTGAGCGTGATTGCATTCTTGCAGAGTCTGCCATCCGAGAAATAGAAAGGTCCCCACTGCTTGATGGTCTTTCCTGTCAGGTCTTCATAGATGCGAAGCGGCATCGTTGGTTCACCTCCTTCTCGCATAAATTGGAAGTGGGAGAACTTCGTGACTTTCCAAGTGACCGTATAGTCGGCATAAGCTGATTTGCTTTTCAGCAACGAATCCGACAGATAGGAATCCGTGTGGTTGGCTATCACGATACGGTTCATCTTACGGATGGTTGCAAACAGCGCAGAGTCTTGCGGACTTTCAATATTGTGCTCGAAGAACACATCCATCATGATGTAGCGATAGTTGTCTGCCTCATAAGCAGCTGTGAGGAACTGCAGCAGTTTCTCACGGTCAGTAATGACAAACTGGCCAACAGGTATGTCGTGTACCGCATAATCGACCAACTGCTTATCATAGCACACATTGACCAACAGGATGCTATCAGGTACATTATCCTCATACTGACCACTTATTTTCATAAAGCGGTCGAACGTACGCAGCACCTTCATCTCATCAGGCATCGGGATATCGCTATTCCCAATAAAATAGCTGGCAGCTATGATACCCATACTAAGTAGGATTGCACCGATGAGCTTGATTTTGAAGTGCCGTCGTAGGCTGAGGAGGAATGTAATTTTCTTCATCGTTTCAACTGTAGGATTTTTGCAGTAGTGTTATCACAATGAGGATGTGTACGTCCTACGGGTGCTCCCAGATAGGTCGGATCAGCTATCACATAACGTTGCTCACCTACGGTAACTGCATCACCCTCTACATCATCAGTAAACAAGATGGCAGTTGCCATGTGGTTGAATGCTTTGCCATCTACCTTCGTAGCATAATTGACCAAAACCACATCGAGCTTCAGTAAATCACGAACGATTCGGGAGAACAGAATGGCAAAGTCCTCTGAATCTCCGTTAAGATAATAGAGCATCTCTTCGGGGAAGAAAGGACGGTCAATCCGTTTCGCTGTCGAAGTCTGACGCTTTGCTCGAGAGGTAAACTTACAGGAGGTCTGTACCCAATCGAGCAACACATTCACAGCAGCCTGCTGACCGTAGTTCAAGATATATTTACGCAGCTGAGGATAGAGTTGCGACTTGACCTCATCACTCAATGGAGTATTTGCATATACATCCAATTGGGCAGCTGCAGGAGAGTTGCTCAGCGTCTTGATTCGCTGAGGATTGAAAACCACTCTTGCCTGAGTAGGCATTACATCGGCCTTGATGGTACGCACATCATCACCCACGGCACTCGTCTGCGCCTGCGCTGTCATCACTGCTAAAAGCAGTATAACCAATATATTTTTTCTCACTATCTCTGTATTTATTGTTATTGAATTACTCTATCGCTATAAGAGTAGCATCATTACAATCAGGCATCTGCATGCCTACTGAAGCACCGATATAAGTTGCATCGCAAACCACATAGGGTTCATTGTCAAGCATATAACGTACTCCACCTATTTCCTTATCATCTTTGAAGTGGACGGCAGAAGCCAAGTGACCTGGATAGTAGATGAGTGCACACTTCAGTCCCACCAAGTCACGAACGAGGCGTGTAAAGAGGATGGAACGGTCCTCGCAGTCACAAAGTGGATAGTTGAGAGTTTCTTCTGCAAAGAAGGCACGATCGGCACCCCAAACCACATCATCGTATCCATATTCCAGTCCTGTCTGTACAAAGTTGAGCAGACGGTCCACCTTTTCTACATCACTCTTTCCTTCAAGCGCTTTCTTCAAATCAGGATAAATCTGATTCTTGATATCTTCCTGTAAAGGAGTGTTGGCATACATCACCCAACGGGTGGTGAAGTCATCCCCAATACGTGATGAAGGATAAGTGTCGTAGAACTTCAGGAGGTTCTGGTTGGTCTTCACACGCACTTTCACGTCTGGATAACGTTTCGAAGCGATTTCACGTTCTTCGCCCCACACCTCTGTGAAGTTTGGTGCTGTAGGGATGAAAAGGGAGAGTTTCTGCTCCTGTGGATAGGCAGCTTCGCAAATAGAGAGCAACGAAGGTGTCTTTTCGTCAACAGGATAATAATAATCTCCATCGAGAATCCAAGGCATCTTGCCGTAAATGAAGTGACGACTACCTACGAGCAGATAGAGGTTCTCTTTCTTTGTATCTGTACCAAATCGAACCTTATAGCCCGACTGACAATAGATGTAGCCGGTAAGTAGCGCAGATTCTTTGGTGTCCTTTCCGCAGAAAGTGTCACTCAATGCCCTGAGCATCAATAAATAAGCCCAGTCGCAAAGCTGATACTTGTCGCGAAGTGCCAGACAATCGACAATCGTGTTGTCGTAGTACTTGGTTGACAACTGCTTGAGAATGAGGTCTGCTACATTATCAGGAGTAACCTTGCTGAGATACAAGCGACGACTCTCGTCAATACGGACAGACAGCTGTGTGCCAAAGAACGTGAAAGGCATCGTGGCGAACTTCTCTTGCGATTCTGGTATCGCTACTTCCTGAATAGGCTGATCCCCAAGGTCTTTCTTGGTGTCCGCACCAAGCTGTATGGCAGGTTTGTTTTCTTCCTTCGCTTTGGCAGGAGTAGCAGGCTTCGGACGGTTCTTTCCTTTTATTTTTTCCTGGTCGTCCTTGTTCAACTTGAAAATTTTCTTTGCAAAGTTCTCTACCTTCTCGAGCAACTTCCATTTATCGGTTGTAGGTTGTCCTTCGGGTTCCTGATAAACCACAGGTTTGATAAAGTCGTCCTTAGGCTTCGGAAGTGCTGGTGCAGATTTGAACTGCTTCCAGATCTTACGCACAAACTCTGCATATTCCTCGTTGTTCTTGCGACGGAACTCTTCAAACTCTTTATGGATATCGTTCCTGAAATCGTTGAAGATATCAGCAAACGAACTTTCATCCGACTCGCGTTCCTCTATCGACTTCAGCAAATCAGCAGCCTGTTCACAATCCTGGCTATGCTGCTTCAGAGCCGTCAGTTCTTGGTTGCCCATCTGTGTCAACACATACTGGATATATTGCTGTGAGACATCTGTAATGGAGTTCGACGTGTTTTTCGAAAGGGAACTTACCGAGCCCTTACCTGAAGCGACAAGGATGTAACGCTTACCGCTCGACACATCCAACAACTCCACTCTACAGTCAGCAGGTATATTGATGACTACCGACGGAGCAATGCGTGTGTTCATCGTCAACGGGACATTTGAACCGTTGGGCGCATAAGTCACATTACCCACAACATAGTAGACGAGCAAGTCCTGGGCTAACGCCATAAGCGGCATCGCGCAGAAAATGACGGCAATAACAAGAAATCTATATTTTCTCATTTACTACGGGTCTAATCTTAAACTATCAATTAATATACTCTGTAGGGAGCCTTCAACTCCACAAATCAATACATAGACTCAGCCTTAGCTTTCTGTTCAGCGGAAGCACTACTCATTGACTGCTTCAAAATCTCTTTGGCCTTCGAGTCTGCAAAAGCAACACCGATTTGGAACTGAGTATTGTTGTTCACCTCACGATAGATCTCAAACACGATATCTGCCTTGTCGAGCGACTGATCGATCAACTGCTTTGCTGTGCTGACATCCTTCTGAACCGTAGCTACATCGACAGATGAGGTCTGCACGTTTGTCATCGTACTCTCAATAATACCAGCCACCTTAGTGTTGATGGTTGCTGCTACTTCTGCACGAGCACGAGAAATGGCAATCTGACGAGCTGCTGCATAGCTTCCTGAGACAGCTTCCGAACGGCCGACAATATGCTGAGGCAAACCTGCCTTTCCTCCACGTTCTTTCATGAAGAGATCGGTCAATTGCGCTTCCATAGGTTTAGAACCTACTGCAACTTTCCAACCATCCTTCTTCAATGCCTTTGCTTGTGTCTTTGCATCCTTCGTTGCTTGTTTCTGAATGGCTTTCTGCTCCTTGAGCATCTGTTTGTCGTCCTGAGCATTAGCTGCAGTACAATACATCATGCCAACCATGATGGCTACGAGATAAAAAAACTTTGTCTTCATTGCTTTGTAATTTTTTTGTTAGTATTGTGATTAATTATATCTTCTCATGAATGTTCATCACTCTATGATGTGCAAATATGAGAATATTTTTGGGAACAACAAAACAAAACACAAAAAAAAACTCCTATTTCTTATTTTTTTTACGCTTTAACCTTCCCTTTATAGAATAATTAGGTGTTTTTTTGTACCTTTGCAACGAAAATGAGGAGGAGAGAACAGAGGTATTGTTTACGCTTGCTGACACGTCTGAAACTCCTGAAATATTTTTGTGCGATGAAAAATCAGATTGTTATTTCAACCAACATCCAGAAAGCTATCACAGAAGCTGTCGAAGGAGTGGAACACGACAAAGTGTTCCTGCTGACAGACGAGACAACAGAACAACTTTGCAAACCACTCATCAAAGATGTTCCCTGCCTGCAAGAGGCAACAAGTATCGTCATCGGAGCGACAGACACTCATAAGACCCTCGACACCTTAACACAGGTGTGGACCCAACTCAGCAATGGAGGAGGAAGCCGCCATTCTTTGATGGTCAATCTCGGAGGAGGCATGGTGACCGATTTAGGAGGATTTGCTGCATCTACATTCAAGCGAGGCATCCCCTACATCAACATCCCCACCACCCTACTCTCGATGGTAGATGCAAGCGTAGGAGGAAAGACCGGTATTAACTTCAATGGTTTGAAGAACGAAATCGGAGTGTTCCGCACCCCCGAAACCGTCATCATCGACACCGAATTCCTTCGCACACTCGACCACGAAAATATCTGCTCAGGATATGCTGAGATGCTGAAACATGGTCTCATTGCTTCGCCTAGCTCCTCCTCTAAATTAGAGGAGGGGGACCACTCTGTGGTGGAGGAGTATGTCATTTGCGCATCATGTCCTCCCCCTAAAGGGAAACGAGGCATAGGGAGTCTCCTCACGTTCGACCTCGACCACATTGATTATCTATTGCTTGGTCAGATGGTTGGCGAGAGTGTTGCGGTCAAGGAAAAGATTGTAGAGGAAGACCCTCTGGAGCATGGCATCCGCAAAGCCCTGAATCTAGGACACACCATCGGACACGCCTTCGAAAGTTGGGCACTCACCCGCAAACCTTGTCTGCACGGATATGCCGTAGCTTGGGGCTTGATATGCGAACTCTACCTCTCTGTCATCAAGACCGGCTTCCCTACGGAAACGATGCGACAAGTGGTGCGATTCATCAAAGAGAACTATGGCAGTCTTTCCATCACATGTGATGACTATCCCGAGCTATATGCATTGATGACTCACGACAAAAAGAACCAAGCAGGCATCATCAACTTCACCCTGTTAGGAGATATAGGAGATATCCGCATCAACCAGACAGCCACAAAGGAAGAAATCTACGAAACCCTCGACTTCTTCCGCGAAGGATAAGACGACAGTCATCATTCCCACGCATTTCTACCCCATCAAGCATACTGTTCCCATACTCTACCCATACTGTTTAAGTAAGCCTAGAGTATGCCTAGAGTATGGCTAGAGTATGCCTAGAGTATGGCTAGAGTATGGCTAGAGTATGCCTAGAGTATGCCTAAGAGGATAGATTATCTAATTAGCACGATGCTATTTGGTTGCGTTAGATTAGATACCAGATAACAAAAAATGGAAGATTCCCATGAAGCGGATACCCTTGTCATCGGTATAAGGGGCAATTAGTTGACGAAGATACGTCTCTCTTTGAATGTATTTTTCCATATTTAATCGGAATTTTCTGCAAATTTACAACAAATTCCGAATAGAACCAAGCTTTCAGTCGGAATTTTCTGCAAATTCAGGCTCACCAGCAAATACCGGTATTTGTCATAAAACAAAAAACAGGAATATACTGGTGACCCCAAAATTCACCGTATTTGCTGTATAACTGGGAAATGCTTACATAGAAAACGTTGGAAGCACGAACACATGTCAAAAAAATGGTGCCAGCCTTTCAGCTAGCACCACTTGCATTGTTTTCGTAGATTCATGAATACTTAAGTCCATGAATACGTGGTTCCGTAAGTCCGTATTTCCGTCCCTATTTCACCATCACCTTTTTACCGTCAATGATATATACACCCTTCTCTGTTGGTTTGGAGAATAATTTGCGACCGTCAAGGGTGAACCATGTATCTACATTGATATCGTCTCGTAATGGAAGGTTAATAATGCCTGTGCTCTCTCCTTCTTCAAAAATCGGGATTATACGTCGTGCTGCTGCAGAGCCACTAACGGTCAAGTAAGCTTCGAATGGACGTACAGGACGCAGAGACTGGATAAACACACTACCTTCTGCCTCTGTCGTGGTGTTCGCACACCACTGATTGTTTACATTCAAGGCATACATGCTTTCCGATGCTGGCAGGTATTGGTAGTTTGGAGCTAAGATCTTATTGCCATTCTTTTCTATAGGCATATTATCTGATGCCTTCACTTCCACATTAGTTCCGATGAACTGAATGACACCCGAGATGTTGTACTTCGAGTTATAGTTCTCGTTGTTTGGCATACTGATGATATAAGGAGTATTGGCCGCAATGGTTGTTTCGGGTCTCCATCCCAATTC